>JAJDDS010000625.1 GCA_029260195.1 Phycisphaerae bacterium | reverse complement strand
GTACACGCCGAATGCCTGGACGAATTGGTCTTTGACGAAATACGCGCTGGCGATCAGCTTGGCCAGCGTCACGCCGCCCTGACCCCCGCGCCCGAAAATGGTCATTTCGATCATGTCGCCGCTCGCCGAGAACCTCCGATGTTTCGACTCCCGCCCCGGGGCGGGACCGCGCCGGGGAAGATGGACGGGGTGCGCGATTCGGCGCCGGCCCCGCGCTTCCAACCCAGACACGGCAATCTCCGTTCCCGTCCGTCGCGGAACGTGGCGTGCCAGGCTGGTCGTCGCTTAGCTCAGGTTCTCCACGATACAACTCCGCCCACCGGACCAGGCTATTCCCAATCCTGGGCGAATTCGCGCTGCGCCTGCGGCATTTCCCGCTCCCCGCGTCACGCTTGCTCCACCATCAAGCGACGCGTCAAGACGTCCGATGTGCCAGTACCCGTCCCGCTGCGTTGCGCCCGCCCGCTCCCATCACTCCGCCCCCCGGGTGCGCCCCCGATCCACACAAGTACAAACCCCGAATCGGTGTTGCGTAACGCGCGCAGTCCAAACAAGGGCGTACGAGCAACTGGTCAAGCCCCTGCTCACCGTGATGAATGTGCCCGCCGCTCATCCCGTACCGTCGCTCGATATCGACCGGCGTCAAGACTCGACGCGCGACGATGTGATCCCGCACGTCCGGTGCGTAGCGCGCCAGCGCATCCACCACGACGTCTCCCAACCGCTCGCGCTCGACGTCGCTCCAACCGCCCTTCAACGCATATGGCGCGTAGTGCGCGATGATCGACACCACGCTGTGACCACTCGGCGCCCAGTCTTGGCAGTCCATTGTCGGCACGTAAATGTCCAGGATAGGCCGATCGGAAAACCGTCCATATTTGACGGCGTCGAACGCACGCTCAATCTCGTTCATCGTCTCAGCCGTCCGGGCGTGCGTCACGTCCAAACTCGGCCGACACGCGAACCGCATCGGTCGACGTAGCGCTAGATCGACCTTTGCCGTCACCCCGTCCGTGCGGAACGCCCCGATCGCGCGCGCCAGCTTCTCTGACACATCACCGGCCCCAATCAGCCCCAACAACGCCCGCTTCGGATCACATGACGCGGCTACCACCGGCGCGCCGATCGTCTCGCCGTCGACGAGTGTCACCCCAGTGACACTATCATCCGACACAGAAATTCGCTCCACCGTCGCCGACGTGCGAATCTCCACACCCAACGCCCGCGCCGCCGACGCCAGCGCGTCGATGACTGCCGCCGCGCCACCGCGCGCCGCGCGTCCCCCGAGCGTCTCATTGCGAATCAGCACCGCGTTCGTCCCGGGCGACCTGGGGCCCGCAAACGACCCTGCGACGGCTGTGTGCGCGAGCGCGCACCGGATCAACTCCGTCTCAAACCACTCCCCCAGCCAATCCGCGACACACATCGGCACGATGCGCATGAGCTCCAGCATGTCCTTCTCGCCCAGCCGCCGCAGCGCCAGCCCGCTCGACGCCAGCGACCACAACCCCGCGATTCCCTCGGCTGACACATCCGGCGGACCGTCGAGCAACACCTTCCGCGTGAACTTGGCGATCCGCGCGATGAACGCTCGGTACTCACCGTACCGCTCCGCATCCGGTTGCGAGAGGGCGGCGATTTCCTTGAATGCATCCCCGTGATTGTGAGGCAGCAACACTCCCGCGCCCTCGACCTGCGGAGCGAACACCGCGGGCCCGTCGCCCATCACCAACCCGTGCGCCTCGAGCCCTAGGGTGTCGACCAACTCCCCGGACAACCCCAACGTCTCATGCAGCAACCCCGCCGATCGATACCCCGGGTGAAACTCATCTCCCACCGCCAGCCCACCGACATGCGCGCATCGCTCGACCACCAACACCTTCCGACCGGAATTCGCCAACACCCCCGCCGCCGCCAGCCCGTTATGCCCCGCTCCGATGACAACGACGTCGTAGCGATGGTCGTTGGACCTGCTCATGACTAGATCGCTCCCGTTTTCAACATCGTCTTGGCTGCCAGCTCACCGGGCGCGCCCATGATTCCGCCGCCCGGGTGCGTCCCCGATCCGCACATCCACAAGTTCCGCACAGGCGTGTTGTACCGCGCCCAACCCGCCGCCGGCCTCTGAAACAACAACTGCTCCGCACTTAGCTCGCCGTGAAAAATGTTCCCCTCCGTCAAACCGAACTCCTGCTCCATGTCCCACGGCGTCAGCACCTGCCGGAACAGAATCGAATCCTTCAAGCCCGGGCAATACTCAGCCAACGTATCCACCACCGCGTCCCCGAACGCCTCGCGCCGCTGTGGCCAATACTCCGGTCCCTCCTTGATTGCGTACGGCGCGTACTGCACGAAACACGAAACGATGTGCTTCCCCGGCGGCGCGACACTCGGATCCACCAACGACGGGATCACCACGTTCATGTAGGGACGCTCCGAAAAATCCCCGTATTTCGCCTGATCGTACGCCTTCTCCAGATACTCAATGCTCGGCGCGATCGCGATGTCACCACGCAGATGACGAGTGTCACCCTTGCGACACGCAAACTCCGGCAGCCGATCGACGGCTAGGTTCACCTTCCCGCTGCTCCCCCGCATCTTGTAACGCTTGATTTGCGTCAAGAACTCCCCGTCCAGATGCTCATCCCCCACAAGTCCGAGGAACGTCCGATGCGGATCAACCCCCGACACGACCGTTCTCGCTCGGATCTCTTCCCCGTCCGCCAGCACCACCCCGCGCGCCCGGCCACTTTCCATGAGTACGCGCTCAACGCCCGCCTCCGTCCGAATCTCCGCCCCGAAACTCCGCGCAGCCGACGCGCACGCCAGACTCACGCCCCCCGTCCCACCTTTCGAAAACCCCCACGACCGAAACGCGCCATCAATTTCGCCCATGTAATGATGTAACAGCACATACGCGGTCCCTGGCGAGCGCACGCCCAGCATGGTCCCGATGATTCCGCTCACGGACATCGGGGCTTTCAATACCGTCGACTCGAACCACAGGTCCAGAAAATCCACCGCGCTCATCGTCAGCAGTTGTGCGTGCAACTGCATCAGGTCCGGACCCAGGTCTTTGAAGCGCTTCCCCAAGCGTAGCAGTTGTGCGATGTCATGGCCGCGCAACGAGGCAGGGTCCGGCGCCGGCGAATCGATCAGTTCCTTGGCGAAATACGACATCTCCGTCATCGCCATTCCGAATTCTGGCGCCATCTCGGCGTCGTGCGCGCTGAACCGTGCGATCTCCCGGCGTGTCGCGTGTGCGTCCGCCCACCTGCACAGCGAATCCCCGTTTGGCAGCGGTAGGAACGAACACTCCAGCGGGATCATCTCCAGCCCGTGGCTCGCCAACCCCAACTCCCGAATAATGTGCGGGCGAAACAAACTCACCACGTAGGAGCAAACCGAGAACTTGAACCCGGGGTGCAGCTCCTCCGTTACGGCTGCTCCGCCGAGGACATGTCGGCGCTCGAGTACTAGGACTTTTCGCTGCGCCTTGGCGAGATAGGCTGCACACACGAGGCCGTTGTGTCCGCCGCCGATAACGATCGCGTCGTATTCCGTCGCCATT
>JAJDDS010000624.1 GCA_029260195.1 Phycisphaerae bacterium | reverse complement strand
GTTGACGTCGTCGATGGCGGGCTACGCGCTGGCCCGTTTGCCGCTACCGGGACGGCGTGGTTGGTTCGTTCTTTTGATCGCGTCGATGATGCTGCCGGCGCAGGTGTTGTTGATCCCGCATTTTCTTTCGTTCGAGCTGTTGGGATGGGTCGGTACGTACAAACCGCTGATCGTGCCAGCCTGGCTGGGTGGCGGGGCGTTTAACGTCTTCTTGTTCCGGCAGTTCTTCAAATCGCTGCCGCGTGACGTCGAGGAGGCTGCATTGCTCGACGGCGCCACGCGCTGGCAGTGCTATCGTCACGTACTCTTGCCCTGCGCTCGTCCGATGGTGGTGACGGTGGGGGTCTTGAGCTTCATGTTCCACTGGCGGTCGTTTCTGGGTCCACTGCTGTATCTGTCCGACTTCCGCGCATATCCGGTATCGTTGGGATTGCGGATGTACCAGACGATGGCGGGCACTTGGATCAACCTGCTGATGGCGGCGAGCATCGTGGCGGTGGCTCCGGTGCTGATCGTGTATCTGATCGGGCAGCGCTACTGGTCGCCGGGATTGGGGTGGTCGGGGGCGCGGGCCAAAAGCGCCGGTCGACTGGACCGATAACTCCGCTCCCCACGTGACTGATGTTTATTGCCGCCGTCAAGGGCGCCGATAATTGACGGGTGTACATGGGGTAGTCGTCCGCGCCGACCGGCGCGATTATCATCCCGGCAGATCGGGCCTTGAGGACGTTTGTATGCAAGTTCAGTACGAAATCGCGGTGATCGGTGCCGGTCCGGCGGGACAGAAGGCCGCCATCAACGCGGCGAAGATGGGCAAGCGCGTCGTGGCCATCGAGCACGAATCGTCGGTCGGGGGCGTGTGTATCCACAGCGGGACGATTCCGTCCAAGGCCTTTCGCGAGGCGGTTCTGCACCTGACCGGTTACCGAATGCGCGGCGTGTACGGCGCCAGCTATCTCGTGAAACAGGACATCACCATGGCGGACTTGATCTACCGTTGTGGCCACGTTGTGTGTCACGAGGTGGACGTCATCAAGTCGCAGATGCAGCGTAACGGCGTCGAGGTGCGGACGGGACACGCGAGCTTTGTCGATCCGCACACGTTGCGCATAGACGGCGTCGCGGGCGCCGAGGAACTCTGTGCCGACACGGTCGTCATCGCGACCGGAACGACACCGGCGCGGCCCGAGGGAATCCCGTTCGAACGCGGGCGCGTGGTGAACTCCGACGGGCTATTGGAATTGTCCGACATTCCGAAGTCCATGATCATCGTCGGCGGCGGCGTGATCGGCGTCGAGTACGCCTGCACCCTCGCGGCGCTCGGCGTTCGGGTTACGCTCATCGACCAGCGGCCTCGGTTGCTGGAGTTCGTCGACGGCGAGCTAAGCGAAGCCCTTCAGTACCAGATGCGTCAGATGGGCGTTCGCCTTCGCCTGGGGGAGGCCGTCGCCGAGGTCCGAACGGACTCGGAGACCGTCGCAGCCGTCCTCGAAAGCGGCAAGCAAATCCTAGCCCGTACGCTGCTTTTCTCAGTGGGGCGGATGGGCAACACCGCGGATTTGAATCTCGAAGCCGCCGGTTTGACGCCCGACGAGCGGGGGCGATTAAGGGTCGACACAGACTTGCGGACGGAAGTGCCCCATGTTTTCGCCGCGGGAGATGTGATCGGATTTCCGTCGTTGGCATCGACGAGCGCCGAGCAGGGCCGGCTGGCGTCATCGAATGCGTTCGGCGCTCGAACAGTGTCCAAACCGAAGTTGATGCCGTACGGGATCTACACCATCCCGGAGATCTCGATGGTCGGCCCCAACGAAGCGGAATTGACGGCGGACTTGGTTCCCTACGAGGTCGGCATCGCACGATATCGCGAGATCGCACGCGGGCAATTGCTCGGTGACGACACAGGGATGCTCAAACTTCTGTTCCACATGGAAACACGGCGTTTGCTGGCGGTCCATGTCATGGGTGACGGCGCCACCGAGTTGGTCCACATTGGCCAAGCCGTGCTGGCGATGGAAGGCACGATCGACTACTTCGTCGACTCGGTCTTCAACTACCCCACCCTTGCGGAGTGCTACAAGGTGGCTGCGCTCGATGGGATCAACCGCACCTGCGCGGCTTCGCCGGGACAGTGCGCTTCGTCGGAACCATCGCCTGTAATTCGCGAATCAACCAGCCACAGAGTCGTCGAATCGCGCGCGCCCGCTCCCGCCACCGTCTAACCGCGACGTAGGCGGACCGCGATTCGCACCCGGCGACGCCTTGCAACGCCACGCCCCCGCGACGACGATGTGGGCTGCGACGGGGCGCGTATACCGTCGGGCTCGCGGCTGGCACATATGCATGGCAACACACGGGCGGACCCAACTTAAGCGCATCCTGGGCGCGCCGACGGCGCTGTTCATCGGGATGGGTGTAGCCATCGGATCGGGCATCTTCCGGACGCCGGGTGACGTTGCCGGGCAGCTTGGGTCGCCCGGGCTGATCGTGGCGGCGTGGGTCTTCGGTGGGTGTTTCGTGTTGATGGCTGGAATGGTGACGGCGGAACTAGCCACACGTTTTCCACACGCGGGTGGCGAATACGTCTTCCTGCGCGAAGCCTACGGCGACTTCGTCGCGTTCTTCTTCGGCTGGGCGTACACCGTCTTCATCATCGGCGGGGGGGCTGCGTCGATTGCAGCCGCGTTCGGCGACTTCGGGTGTGATGCAATCGGAATCGCGGATCGGTGGTCGGGTTGGCTGGCCGCCGGGGCGATCGTGCTGGTTGCGGGGGTGAACGCCGTGGGCCTGCGCAGCGGCGCGTGGACTCAGAATGTCCTGACGTGCGCGAAGATCACGGCGCTGCTGGTGGTTATCGTGATCGGCCTGACACGCGGTGAAGCCGCGATCGAGTGGACGGCGTCGGCGCCTTCAACGAGCGGCAAGCCGCTGTTTCTCGTCTTCGTCGCGGGAGTGATTCCAGTTCTCTGGGCGTATGATGGCACCACCGACGCGGTCAAGATGGCGGAGGAGATCAAGGACGTTCGCCGCGCCCTGCCGCGGGCTCTGATCGGATCCGCGGTACTCCTTACGGTGCTGTATGTCGCGGTCAACGTGGCGCTGATGCGGATCATGCCGACGAGCGACATGGTCGGTGTGGACTCGGTTCCGGGCGAGGCGATGCGTCGCGTGTTCGGACCGACCGGGCGATCCGCCATGCTTGCCGTCGCGATGGTCGCTTGCCTGGGCGCGCTCAGCTCGACGACGCTGGCGACGATCCGCGTCACTTTTGCGCTGGCGCGCGACGGGCTGACGTTTCGCTTCATGTCCAAGATGTCGGGGTCACAGGCGCCGGTCTCGGCACTGCTGGTGGTGGCTGCCTTCGCCGTGATTCTGGTGCTGACCCGAAAGTTCAACGAAGTCCTGCAGATTTACTTCTTCGCCAGCGCCATTCTCTTCGGCCTGTCCTACGCCACCCTGATCGTGTTTCGTCTTCGCGAGCGCGAGTTTCCGCGCGACGTCTACCGCTGCCCAGCCGGAATTGTCCTGGCAAGCGTGTTGATCCTGATCCAGTTCGCACTGGCCGGCGGGATCATCCGCAACAGCCCGCGGGACGCAGCCTATACCACAGGCCTGCTGATTGCCTTCGCTCTCTTCTATTTCGTGTGGAAGCGAGCAATGCAGCCGTCTTCGCGTTTGTAACTCGCGGGGGAACTCGACACGAAGCACCGAATGCCGGTCAGGATGCGGGCGCGCGACCGACACAGGTATTGAAGAACCGCTCAAATCTCTCGCGGCCTGCCGAGTCGCACATGGAATCCGTGTGACCGCCGCCTTCGATGACGTGGAGTGACTTCGGTTCGCCGGCTGATTCGTGCAGGGCGATGGTCTGGTGATAGTCCACGATGCGGTCAGCCGTTCCGCACACGAACATCGTCGGGCGCGGAGCGATGCGGGCAACCCAGTCGATTGGCTCCGACCCCTCCGATATCAGCGTGCGAGACAACATGCTCGCCATCGGCTTCATGAAGATATTTTGCCGACAGACGAACGCAGCCTCAGCGCGGTAGCGGCTGAAGGCGCCCTCGACCGCGATTCCGCGCACATCGGAGCATTGTGCCGCCACCACGACACCGATCGCGCCGCCCAGCGACTGACCCAGAATAACCACGCGTCCGGCGTCGACATCTTCCCGCCCCCGGACGTGGTCCACGGCGGACCGGGCGTCCTCGATTGTCCCCCGTCGCGTCGGCCGACCCGCGGATTGCCCATACCCGCGATAGTCGAAACAGAATACGTTCCATCCGGCGGCGGGAAGCCACTTGACGCTCTCGAAGTGTCCCGTGATGTTCCCGGCGTTCCCGTGACAATGCACGATCGTCCCCCGCGCCTCCCCGACGGCGGGGAAGAACCACCCGTGCAGTTCAGTCCCGTCCACGCTCTCGAAACGCACGGGCTCGTAGTCCAGCCCATGTGACTCGGGCCGGCCGTAGACATGCTTGGTTGGGAAGTAGAACAGACCGTCACCAACGCCCAAGAACCACCTCCGCCGCGTGTCGCGCTCCCTCCGCCGCCTCCGATTCCGAGTCCGGAGCGTAAGTGACGGGAGACCTCACCATTAACACTTTCGCCGGTTCTCCACGCATCACAGCGCCAAGTCAAGCGGCGCCGTCAGCGCGGGTGACGTCGATGACACACCGCTCCGGGACGCTCGATTCTGTAAAATGATGCCCGGAACCACCCATTCGCCTTGACCGCGGTTATACTGGCCCGCTACCTCGACCATTGCACCGGTGGTCGTTTGGCGAATAGGCGAGGAGACGTCGCGAGCCCATGAAGAAACTGATTATCATTATCATCGTCCTAGGCGCCCTGGGCGGGGGTTACTACAAACTCAGCACCACCCGCCTGAATTTCTCCTTCGCACGTGGCGAGAGCGTGACAGTCAGCCGCGGCGACCTGACCATCCCCATCACCGCCACCGGGCCCATCGGACCGCTGTCGCGACACCAGATCAAATCCGAAGCCAGCGGCGAGGTCATCGAAATCAACTTTCAGCCCGGCGACCTGATCCGCAAGGGCGACCTGCTCATCCGCCTCAACAAGGACGACGAGCAGCGCTCCGTCGACCGCGCCAACTCGGACGTGAAGCGCGCGAAAGCCGCCTATGATTCCGCCGGGATCAAAGTGGAACGCCTCAAGACCGTTGGGCTGAAGCTCGCGGGACTCAAAATCGAGCAGATCCAACCACGGGTCGATCACGCCAAGTTCAACTTCGAGAAAATCGACGCTTTGTTCGCCGAGGATCGGTCCTCGAAGGACGAGCTCGAGCGCGTCCGGGCGAGCTACCGAGAACTCTCCGCAAGCCTCGAAGCCGCCAAGGCTGAACGCGACGATACGAAGGTCGCTATCGACGTCGCCCACCAGGACGTCCTTCTCGCCGAAGCCGTGTACGAACAGGCTGAAACCACCCTCGCCGACGCGGAGGAGCGGCTCGCGGAGACGGACATCCACTGCCCGGTGAACGGCATGGTCGTCGCGCTCGATACGCAAGTCGGCGAGGTCATTCAAGGCGGCAAGACGACGTTCACCGGCGGGACCGTGCTCGCGGTCGTCGCGGACACGTCGAAACTGTACGTTCGCGCCGAGGTCGATGAAGCCGACATCGGCGCCGTCTGCGATCTTGCCCAGGAAGGCGCGCGCCCAGGTCACGCGGCGTCGTTCAACGGTGACGTCCCGTTCGCTGTGGCGACACCCGTCAAGATTCGCGTCGAGTCCTTCCACGACGAGGAGTTCACCGGCGCCATTGAGCGCATTCACCCCGAACCCAACAGCAGCGTCAGCTCCGTCGTGACCTATCAGGTGGATATTCTTCTGACGAGCGACAATCGCGACAAGCTCCTCGCCGGCATGCAGGCGGACGTCGAGTTCACCGCCCAATCGGTCGAGAACGTCGTCCTCGTCCCCCACGAAGCCATCCACCGAAACGACTTCGACGAACTCGGCGTGTACATACCGGTCAAGGGCGACACCGCCGACAAATCGAAGAAGCGATTTGTCAAATGCCGCTTCGGCCTGGATAACGGGATGTGGGCTGAGGTGATGGAAGGTCTCGACGATGGCGCCGAGGTCTACACCAAACTCCCGGCAATGACCGGTCAGGGCGACGACGATTGACCCGGCGCTAAGCGAAGTACGACTCGCAACGCATGCTGATCCAAGTCGAACAACTCACCCGCATCTACACGATGGGCGACTCGGTGGTCCGGGCGCTGGACGGGGTTGATATCGATATCGACGCCGGCGAGTTCGTCAGCATCACCGGCGCGTCCGGCAGTGGGAAGAGCACGTTCATGCACCTGCTCGGTGGGCTGGACCGGCCGACCGGAGGCAGCTATCTGCTCGACGGGCAGTCGATGTCTCGTCTGTCCGACTGGAAGTTGGCCCGCATCCGCAATCGCAGCATCGGTTTCGTGTTCCAGACGTTCAACCTCATCAATCGCACGAGCGCGATAGACAACGTGGCGGTCCCGCTAATCTACGGGCGCGAGACCAAGACCCGGGCTAAGGCGATGGCGGCGCTTGAGCGGGTCGGGCTGGCCAATCGCCACAATCACAGACCCAGCGAAATGTCCGGCGGCGAGCGCCAACGTGTCGCCATCGCCCGCGCGGTGGTGAACAACCCGTCGGTGATCCTCGCCGACGAACCGACCGGAAACCTCGACTCACAGACCGGGACCCAGATTCTCGACATCTTCCATGAGCTGAACGCGTCCGGTACCACCATCGTCCTCGTCACGCACGAGATGAGCGTGGCTGTCCAGGCGCGGAGACTGATCCACATGACGGACGGCCTGATCGACGTCGATCGGTCCATCACCGACGAACTACGACGCGATCTGGTACGCGACGACCTGCTGCGCGCCGCCCGGTTGCAGAGTGAACCCGTGATCAAAGAGGCTGGCTGACGGAGAGTGTTTACGCCCGTGTTTTTCCTGCGCATCGTCATCATGTCACTCCGCGCGCTTCAGACGAATCTGATGCGCACCATGCTGGCGACCCTGGGCGTCATCATCGGCGTCTCCGCGGTCGTGTCCGCCATGTCCATCTTGTCCGGCGCCGAGAAGGAGGTCGTCGACAAATTCGAGTCGATGGGGGCGGATCAAGTCATGATCGTGTCCGGCGGCGGGCGGCGCCAGTCACGGCGCATCAGGTTCGACGCCCTCAAACGCGAGGACGCCGACGCAATCCTCGACGACTGCGAACTCATCAAAGCCGTCGCGCCCGAAGTCACGCAGCCCATGCAGATCAAGTACTTTCAGAAGAACACCAACGCCCAAGTGTTGGCCACGACAACCGCCTACGAGTCGATCAACGATTATCATGTGGCTGAGGGGCGTTTCATTACCCGCGAGGACGACCGCTCGGAACGCAAAGTCTGCGTACTAGGCCACAAAGCCGCGAGCGAACTGTTCGGGCAGGTCCCGCCGGTCGGCTATCGCGTCAAGATCAAGGGGTTGGGGTTCACCGTGGTCGGTGTTATGGAGAAGAAGGGGTTCCTCGGTTTCCGCAATGTTGATTCGCAGGTGATTGTCCCGCTGGGGACCGGGATGAAGCGCCTGTTCGGAATGCGGTTCGTCAGCATGATCACCGCTCAGGCGACCGACCAGAGCATGCTCGAAGCCGCTATGCAACAGATCAGCCGGACGCTCCGCTCACAGCACAAAATCCGGGCGGGGGCTGACGACGATTTCAACATGTTCACTCAGGAGCAGGCCAAGAAGCAGTTTGGCGACGTCACCAAGATCTTCGAGGTCGTTCTCTACAGCATCGCGGGGATTTCGCTGGTGGTCGGCGCCATCGGCATTATGAACATCATGCTCGTGTCGGTCACCGAACGCACGCGGGAGATCGGTGTGCGCATCGCCGTCGGCGCTCGGCGCATCGACATCCTGACGCAGTTTCTGATCGAAGCCGCCATCATCAGCCTGATCGGCGGCGTGCTCGGCGTGCTGGTCGGGATGGCGTTTTCGGACTTACTCGAGAAGATCACACAGGTGCTGACGACATTCACACCCCCAGCCGCGATCGTCTACGCACTGGTGATGGCCGGCGTCATCGGTATCGTCAGCGGCATCTACCCCGCCGTCCGCGCCGCCCGCCTCGACCCCGTCGAAGCGCTGCGCTACGAGTAAACCCCGTTACACCAGCGGGTGCAATCGGTGATCCGGAGCGGATGGAGCGATGGGCTGCCGGGTGCTGAGATCGGTGGCACGCGAGTGTCAGTACGTGGCATTCCAGAAGCGTCGTGCTCGGATCGAGGGATCCGTCGAGATAGTGAGACGGTGCCGCAGGCGAGTAAAACCAATGACATGCTGATCACGCCCCATTCAGACGCGGTCGGTACGGGCAAGCCACCTTGCAGCGTCGTGAATGTGAAGTTGTCCACGATACCGCTGATCAGATTGATGGATCCGATTGGCATCGGCGAGCTGAAGGAAATGAAATTGACTGGGTCACCAAAAAAAGTGGGAGGATGGCTCTCGAAGGACCCCAGGAGGTTGAATTCCGTGTCGTAAACGATCGCATGTCCGGCCCCGAGGTCGCTGTGAACGTAGAAGAAGTCGATCGAATGGACCGGCTCGTCGAAAGTCACGAAGGCACCAACGTCGCTGCTGAAAATCTGGTAGGCGAACTCCCCTGAAGCATTCCAGGCGGGGTCAGCAGCCTCGACGATCGCCGCCCCCGCACCTGGGTCCCAATTCGACCCCATGAACGAGAACGGCTCGACTCCGAGTCCGGTGATCCCCTCTTCCGGACCCTCACCGTCGAAGAGAATCGTCGTACCACGGGTGGAAGTGAGCAGGAGTGATGAGGCGAGCAGAGCCCAGTGAGTTACTTCGAGTCGCATGATGAATCTCCGATCCGTGCTCGCCAGTTCCATCGTACCACGGCTGCTTGGGACGATCGAGGTGTTGCA
>JAJDDS010000623.1 GCA_029260195.1 Phycisphaerae bacterium | reverse complement strand
GCGACGTCCAGGCGCTGCTGCGGCTCGGCTGTGCCAACGCCGACGTTGCCGTCCAGGGAAATGTGCAGGCGATCTACGCCGGCGGTCCGGATGCTCAGTTCATCAGATCCGGCGGGCGATTGGATCTCGACTGCGCCCGTCGCGTCGCTCCGTAATCGCACGCCCGCCGCACCGGCTTGCGCTGTGACTCCCACGATCGCGGGTCCGGCGCGCTCGATGTCCAAGGCTTCGCTCGGCGTCTCGGTCCCGACGCCGACGTTCCCCGTAGACTCGTCCACATAGACGTTTGGAAGCCGAAGCGCGTACGGCGCAGCCGTCAGCGGCGTGTCGGGAGCAAGGCGATGCACACCGTTACCGCGCAGATCATCAAACCAGACGCGCAGTGCAACCTTGGGATCATTGAACACTGCGATAGGAACCGGCTGCATGGCGCCGGACGTTACGTCCCCGAGCAAAACGGTGTAGACCCCGTTCACGACCGCGAGCGAGAGAGCGCCGTCCGGTCGGCAAGCATCCTCGCCCGCCCCGCACGATGCGCCGATCTTGGACCCGTCGTGCGTCCACGTGTTTACACCCGTCTGGACGTCGACCAATGCGAAGCGGAACGCGCCGGTCCCGGTGAAGCGCTCGCCACGGACGGCGACCACTCCATGGTGGCCCAAGCCGGGCGGCGTACCAACCTGAGCGAGACAAGAGGCGATGACCGAAAGGCAGGCAACGTGCGAACCGGGGTGGCTACGCATGGCGAGGCTCCGCGAAAACGCCACTCACATCCCTGGCTCCGGCACTACCGAGCGGCGAGCATCCTACGAAACGTCTCAGCAAGATGCAACGGCGCCGGACTTGCCGTGCTCCTCTCCCACCCCGATGGCTGACATATAGTTAAGAGCATGAACCAGGACGACGCCCACCTCCGAAACCGTCCATCAGCCGAATGAGTTTCGCCGATCAGCCCTCACTTGACACCCTGGAGGTGTCGGCAAGGGGGGGGGGGAATTCTCGACACGGTGGATCAACCGGCGCCTGCGACGGCTTTGAGCATGTGCATGCAGACGAGGCCGGCGTAGGTGCCCAGCACATAACCCGCGACGGCGAGCAGTGCGCCCACCGGTGCGAGCGATGGGTGAAACGCGGCAGCGACGATGGGCGCGCTGGCGGCGCCACCGATATTCGCTTGCGAACCGACGGCGACGAAGAAGATCGGGGCTTTGATTATCCAGGCGACCGTCAGGAGTACTACGACGTGAATCACGATCCAGATGCTCCCCATGACCATCACGCCCGGCGCTTCGACGATTTTGTGAAAGTCAGCCGACGCTCCGATGCAGGCAACCAGCAAGTAGATCATCACGGAGCCGATCTTTGAAGCACCGGCGCCCTCGAGGTTTCGCATCGGCGTGAATGACAGCGCGATGCCCACCGTGGTGACCAATATGTACTTCCACGTCGAATGCGAAATGATGATACCGCTGGTGGCTGTATCTATCTGCGGCAGGACGAGACCTGCTTTGTAGCTGAGCCAACTGCCGACGAACCCGATCGCGAGGATGGCCATGATGTCGGGCATGGTGGCGACACGATTGACGCGCTCCTGAAAGTCAGTCAGCCGACGTTCGAGATCGCGGATGGCGGCTGCGTCGGCGCCAAGCGAATCGTCGATCCGGTGCTGATGCCCCGACAGGTAGAGCAGCACGCCCATCCAGATGCTGGCGACGAAGACGTCCGGGATCACCATCAACGCGAGCATCTCGTCTGACGTACCGGCTTGCTCGCCGAGTGCCACAAAGTTGGCACCGCCGCCGATCCAACTACCAGCCAAGGCGGCCATCCCCTGCCAGATATCCTCCGGCAACCACTGCTGACAGATCATCAGCGAGATCGGACCACCGATGACGACGCCCGCGGTCCCCGCGAGCAGCATGATGATCGCCTTGGGCCCCAGGCGGACAATTCCGGGCAGATCGAGCGAGATGATCAGCAGCAGCAGCGCTGCCGGTAAAACGAACGCCTTGACCCAAGTGTAAAGCGGTGACGCATCAGGGATCACACCCATCGTGGTCAACGCGGTCGGCACGAAATAGCAGAACACCAGGGTCGGGATCACCTTGAAGACCCGGCCGATCACCGAGTGGCCAGCCAGCCAGAATATGATCGCCAGCACCGCCAGCAGCAGCGCGAGCAGCCCGGCGGGGTCCTCGACGCGCGGAAGGGGCAGGTCGGCGATGGCGGACGGCGCGAACATGCGACCGGTTTAGTGGATCGTCCGGACCACGTCCACCCCACACGGTCGCCGGGAAGCGCCGTCATTCCCAGGGGGATCGCGGCGGAGTGCAAGCGTGCGTGCGCTGATCTATGACGAAAGCCCGCCGCCCCGTGTTCGAGGGCGGCGGGCTGAGTGGGTTATGGAGAATCGTCGACGCGAATTATGGCTGGGAGTTGTTCATACTTGTGAACGCCCAGCTCTGCGTCGACGGGGGTATGACCCCGTTGATCGCCTGCTTGAAACGCAGCAGGTCAAGCGGGTTGATGCCGCCGCTACGGTTGATGTCAATGAAATCCAGAAGCACGCCGCAAGTCGGCGTCGCGATTCCGTTGACATACTGCTTGAACCTGAGCAGGTCGAGCGGATTCACGCCGCCGCTGTTGTTGATGTCTCCGGGCAGCGCTCCGACGTCGAGACGGTCCGGCTCGGCGACGCCGGGTCCGAGATCGCCCAGGTTCTCAATGGCGATACCGGCGGCATTCTGGACCACGGCGCGGATGGTCGTCCATTCCCGAAGTGAGATGAACCCATCCAGCGTGACCACGATCAATGGGTTCGCGCTCGCGTCGATGGCGAGAACCGATGGGGGCCCGCCAGCGCCGGTTTCAGTAACCACGAAGTCGAGAGGACCGACCGGACCGCCGCCCAGCGAGAACACGGGCTCGCTGAACACCAATATGACGCGATCGAGCCCACGGTTGAGATTGACGCCGTCCGTGCTCTCGGCCCGCGGATCAATGTAGCCGGTGCATGGCTGGGTTTCGCCGACTTGTCCCTCCGCATGCACGATAACAGGCGGTGGCGGACAACCGGGGTCATCGCAGTGACTGCCCGCCCCCTGGGCGGTCCCGCCGAAGTCATCACAGCACAGCCCGTCCATATCGAGACACTCACCGTTTGGCAGGCA
>JAJDDS010000622.1 GCA_029260195.1 Phycisphaerae bacterium | reverse complement strand
CGTGGGGATCGGACCGATGTTGAGGCGGTCGATGTCGGGACAAGCCATCAGCGCGCGGATGAAATCCCGATCAGCGGTGATGGCGCTGAGGACCAGCGTCTTGCCGATGGACGCCGGGATTTCGCCGATCGGACACTCGACGACCGAGGCGTAGGGGAACAGGAACTCGCGGTTGGCCAACGGATGGTCGCGGTGTTCGCAGTAGATGATCGTGGGCAGCAAGTAGGCGATGTGGCCACGCTTGACGAGGCGGGGCGATCCGCGGCGGGATTCGGTGAGATCGGCGGCGCCGGGTTCGCGAAGTCCGGCGTCGATGGCGGCGGAGGTCTGCTCAGCCACCACGGGGTTGGCGAAGGCGGCAAGGGTGGCGTCTGGATCATCGGCGGGCAGGGCTTGTCTTTTCGCGAGGCGCTTCGACAGTGCGTCGGCGATCTCTCGCGCGTGCCGTGGGGTCCAGATGGCTGACGCGTTGATGCACGATCGCCCGCCGTTCGCTTCGATCGAGGAGGCAATCACGTCGAGGTGTTTCTCCCAATCGTCGGCGACGTCGTCACCGAGCACGACCTTGCTGAACCCAGGTCCGTGAAGTTCGACGTGCGGGTTGTTCTCGTACGGCTTGGTGGTGGCGCCGCCGCCGAACAGCATGGACCGATTGACGCTACGGAGTAGCTCGCCCGCGCCGGCGTGATCCGTCGGGTAGAATCCGAAGGCTTCGCGGGGCACGCCGGCGGCTGCGAAGGCTTCGATGATGCGGTGGGGCGTCCAGGGTTCCTCGCGGCCGGGCTTGAGGACGATGGGAGCTTTCAGGGCGACAGCGGGAATCCACAGCGAATGAACGCCGGGGGAGTTGCTGGGTAGCACCGCTCCGAAAATGCGTCCGTCGCGGAAGTAGCTGAGCGTTCCACCTTCGTGTGGACCGAATCCGCGGTCGAGAATGGTCAGGTCGAATCCGCGGGTGAGTCCGCCAACGACGGCCGGCATTTCATCGAGCACCTTTTTGATTTTCCCGGCGTTGTTCCGGCAGTAGGTGATCGGCATGCCGGTGGTGGCTGAGAGATTGGCGATGTAGTCGTCGAACGACTGGTCCTCATCTCCGCACGGTAGCGTCGCGCCGAGAAACAGCTCACCCGCCTTGGTGCATCGGTTGAGCAACTCAGCCACGGTGAACGATTCGAGCACATCGTCCGCCATGCGATGCACGTCGCGCGAGATCATGCCGCTGTTAGCCTGGCTCACCGTAGCGACGGCGTCGCCGGTGGCGTGGTGGCGCAGTTCGATCTTCTCGACGCTCTCGTACGGCTTTCCATGTCGCAGGATCGGAATGTGGAGCATAGGGCGTCCTCCGGCGGCGCTATCATACGGGAATCACCGCTCGAGGACGATTGTATATTCGTGTCGCACGATCGCCAGCGGCACTCAAGCCACCGAGGGTATGACCATCGATCGTGGCGTCAGGCGCCGCAGCGTCCTAGACTTGCTCGGCAAGATGATAGAAATCCGGCAGCAAAGTGCGGTGCGAATCACTTCCCCATGCCACTGAAAACCGCCATACCCAAGTCCACCGTCCCGCCCGATTCCGCGGCGAGGCGGAGAATGTCGCGCGGTAGCTCTCCTCACTCCCCGCAATTTGCGATAATATGGATGCAAGGGAGGAATTCTCAAATGCGTGAAAATGGGCGAGATTCCGGCATTTTTCCCGTCGCCGTACTGGCTGCCGCGATACTCGTCATCAGCGGCGCCGGTTATCGGAAGCTCGCCGCGCACTACGCCCGTCCAAGCGACAGCGTCGCGATTCCACCGGGAACGTTGGGCGGAATCCCGCTCGAGATGGGCGGATGGATGGGATCCGATCGTTCGCTGGACGAGCGGGTCGTCAATGCCACCGATACCGACGACCACATCAACCGCGTCTACCAACGGTTCGGAACCGAAGCCGTGGCGCTCTTCGTTGGGTATGGTGTGAACCTGCGAGATCTCGCTCCGCACCGACCCGAGGTCTGTTATCCCGGTGCGGGCTGGACGCACGACGACACCCGCCGCATCACGTTGGATATCGTGGACGCGCGGACATTGACCTGCCAGATTCACCGCTTTCGTCGCGGCGGGCTGGTCACTGAGAAGGTCGTCGTGCTGAACTACTACATCGTCGACGGTCAGACGTGTCCGGATGTCTCGCTGCTACGATCACGCGCCTGGAAACGCCAGGGACATGCCGCCTATTCCGCACAGGTTCAGATTGTCTGCAGCGGCGAAATGAACGACGAGAAAGCCGAGAAACTGGTGCGGGACTTCGCGTCCGACTCCAGTTCGATCATTCAATCTGTCATCGCGGACGCCGTCCGACAAACGGACGATCGCGATGCGGGAGCCTGATTCGTGCCCACCGAGGCGGTAGCCATGGAACGCGTCGAGCGAGGGAAGGGGCTGGCTACGTGGTCGGCGATTGCCCTCCTCGTCGCGTCGCTGATCTGGGCGTACTGGTCCACCTTGGTCAATTTGAACAAGGACTGGCAGGCCGACCCCAATTACTCGGTTGGGCAGTTGGTTCCGTTCGCGGCGCTGTACCTGCTGTGGCACGATCGGCGACGGCTTGCCCGCGTCGAAATCCGAACCTGCTGGTGGGGTCTGGCGGTCATCTTCGTCGCGCTGTTCGCCCGTGCAGCCGGACTCGTCCTGCTGTTTGAATCGGCGGAGCGGTACGCGTTCGTTCTGACCACCGTCGGGCTTGTCTTGCTCGTCGCGGGAGCGCGAATATTCGCACGACTGAAATGGCTGCTTTTGTTCCTGTTCCTGATGGTCCCGCTCCCCGGGCGTGTTCACAACATGATCGCAGGCCCGATGCAGGATCACGCCACAGCCGCCGCGGTCTTCTGCCTCGAATTGACCGGCATCACCGTCGACAGTGAAGGTCACGTCATTGTTCTGAACGAGGAAGTGCCTCTTGCCGTGGCGGAAGCCTGCAGCGGATTGAGGATGTTGACTGCGTTCATCGTGGTCGGCGCGACGCTCGCCTACGTTGTCACCCGCCCGCGGTGGCAGAAGGCGGCGCTCGTGATCTCCACAATCCCTATCGCCATCCTGTGCAACACAGCCAGGCTTTTCGTCACCGCATTGCTTTTCCTGGTCGCAAGCAGTGACCTGGCTGAGCGTTTCTTTCACGACTTCGCCGGTCTTACGATGATGCCCATGGCCATCGGTATTCTGATATTCGAGCTTTGGATTATGTCCTATCTGGTGATCGACGAGGAGCCGGTCTGAGCGGTTCGAGCGTCCGGCGTGGATATCCCTCCCTATGAGCGAAGCTCCGACCAATCCTCCAGCGACGCTGACCTGCGAGGGTTGCAGCGCGCCGGCGGATGTCCACGTGTCGATTCTTGAAGGGGGCGTCGCCAGGATGCGCCACTTCTGCGTGGACTGCGAGGAGGCGTTCGAAGAGCACAGTCGGTCGCGCCGGCGGCGCTCGGGTGACGCTGCCGTGGTGATCGTGGTCGGCGCTCTGACCTTGTTGATGTCCCTCTTCGCCGACGCGTTGCGGTTGGGGGGCACGGAAGGCTTCGGCAGCTTTCAGATGGCAGGCGTGTTGATCGGTTGCTTGTTGTCGTTACTGGGTGCCGTCGCCCGAGCCCGGACGTTGCTCATCCTCGGCGTCATTCTGCTGTCACAATCACTGTTGGCCGACTGGCTGGCATTGGGAAACGCCGAGGGCTACGGCGTTCACCAGGCGATAGGCTCTGCCGGTGGGATGCTCATCATCATCGTCGGCGTGGTTTTGGTTCGCCGATCACGGTGACACGCTGAGTGGGCGGGCGCCTGCGGGTCCGGGTGGCCCGGGGGCGTTTCCAGGCCCGGGGCCCCCGGGCCCCGCGGCGGTGGGGGGGACCGTG
>JAJDDS010000621.1 GCA_029260195.1 Phycisphaerae bacterium | reverse complement strand
GTCGAGTCCATCTACACCGCCGTCGCCAAGTTCATCTCCATACGCAAGCTGGCCAACATCGCCGTCGCGTCGGCAGCCCGCAGCGAAGCCGACGTCCGGCTCGCCGCTCGCGATCAGCTCGAAAAAGTCAAGATCAACCTCGTCGCCCTCAACGCGTCGAGCTTCGTCCGCGGAGATGAGACGTTTTCCGAAACCGAAATCCAGGCACAGTACGCGCAGTATCGCGACCGCGATCCCGAGGGCGGCTTGAACTTCGGTTACCGACTGATGGAGCGCATCCGGGTTCAGTACTTCAAGATCGACGTCGACGAACTCGCCGCCAACATTCGCATCCCCGAGCGAACGCTCGGACGGCAGGCTGAGGATTTCTGGCGACGCAACCGCGACCTGCCCGCGTTCATCCGTCCCAAGAAGGAAAACCCCGATCCCGAAACCGAAGACTCACAGGCCGACATCGACGCGACGGAATCCGACTCGCTCTACTTCGAAACATTCGATGAAGCCCGCGACGAGGCGGTCAGAGCCGTGCGCCGTCAGTTTGCCATCGACAAAGTCGATGACGTCGCCGGTTGGCTGCTGCGTGAATTGGCTGAACCTTGGTACGAAGCCGCCGTCGGCGACGACGGGTACAAGACCCCCGCTCCCGGGGTCGCGTCAGCCGATCACTACGCCGCTGTGCTGCAACGACTGCCGAACGCCCTCCGCTACGGCAACGCAGTCACCAGCCACAGCACCGAACTCTTCACCAAGACCGACACGTTTCGGCACGCCCGCGAGTTGAGTCAGGGCACGCTGCAAGGCGCCGGACGAACCGGCGTCCGACTCTTCCGCGACGCCGCCTTCCGCGTCCAGGGCATCGAAGCCATGCCAACCGAACCCGGCGCGCCAACCTCCGACCTGCTCGCCGTCGGACAAACCCACCCCCTCATGATCGCCGCCCGAGAAGGACACCGATTTCTGTTCCGCATCCTTGAGGTCAATCCCGCCGGTCCCCCGGGGAGCATCGACCAAGTCCGTGACCGGGTCATCGCCGACCTGCGCACCGCAGCCGGGTTCGCCGAAGCCAAACGCGCCGCCGAGGACGTCGCACTCTCCGTAACAATGGACGGACTCAAAGCCGCCTATGACGCGAACGACGAAATGAACGAGATACTCAAGGCGCCGAGCGGTTACTTCGCGCCCGCGCCGTTCGCCCGAAGCCTCCCCGGTTTCGCCGGGCGGGCTGCCACCACCAACAAACTCATATATGTCAGTGGCATCGGACGCGTCGGACCGGAGTTCATTGACCCGTGCTTCGCGATGGGTGACGCCGCCGACGGGCAGGTGCGAATCATCCCCGTCGAAGACACTGCCACAGTCGCCGTCGTCGAGTGGGTCAAGACCGATCCGCTCCGCGAAGACCAGTACGCCGCGCAGCGCGATCAGATCTTCCGCCAGATTAGCCGAAATGTCGTCACCCGCGCCGCCAATGAGTGGCTCGACCCCGTCCGCATACGCGATCGAAACGGATTTAGCGCGACCCCCTGATCGGAGTCCCGCCCCGTCGTTGAGAAGCTGTTTCATTCGCCGCAGCGCCTTATCAGAGCCGCGACCGTCAGGGAGCGATTTCGGCGCCGCCCGCCGCGCTTCAGGTCCGACTACCCCCACTGATCCGCCAGAGTGATGACCGGCAGACCTTGCGTTCCGCGCCGATCGCGCCAAGACTGTCGCCCGGCCGCTCAATATGAACGGTTACTTACTTGACTATCGGACGTTCATGTCGCACGGCGTGCGTGCTGGGAAGAGAGGCATGATACACTTCCGCAACGCAAGGCAACGCAACGCGACCGGCCCGGCGCCACGCTCGGCGTAGCGTCCGACCCCCCGGTCGGACGTCTCGACGCCACTCGCGCCCCCCAACATCAAGGCACGGCCCATGTTCCTCGCGATCCGCCCTTCGCGCCGGGAGCACGCTCGCGTCATTCGGAACGGGTGAACATTCTCTGAAAGTGACCGAAGTCGTGGAAATCTACGTCGCCATCGGCGTCCATATCCGCCCAGGCGCAGCTCGGGAAGGCCGGCTCGCCGGACGCGCTGCGGTCGACGCACTCGGAGAAGTAGAAATAGTCAAAAAGCGCGACTCGGCCATCGGAGTCAAAATCGCCGGAGCCGTCGACGGGGATATCCCCGGCGCGAATGTAGTACCACGCATTCAACGTCGGCTGCATCCACGTTCGCCCCTGCCACGTGATACGCGAGTCGAAGTCGGGAAAGGGGCTCTTCGCGAGACCCTCGAGGACAAGGACCGAATCGACGTACCAGTGGAATGTCCCCGGGGGCGGATCGTTGAAGAGTTCGAGGCGGATCGTATGGGGCACGCCCTCGTCCACATCGAGGAACAGGATCGGGAGATTCGGGCCGCCAGAGAGCTTGACTCTGTCGGAGGCAAGGGTCGCGTGGTAGAGGTTGCCCATGGCATTGCCGGTCGCTACCACGGTTGGGGCCCCGTTTGAGATTTCGTTGTGGTCGGCGGTAGCCGACACGCTGTATTCGTAAAACCAACTAGCTCGACCATTGAACGCCTGCATAGACCTACTCAACGCCTGAGAATCGCAGACGGGAGGTGGAGGGCAGTTGTTGGGAAGGTCCTGATAGAAGACGCCGACGGCAACCCAGGTGGAGACGTCGCCCTGCTCAGCGACCAATTCCCATCCCTCGCTGATCGGATCGGAGAAGAACTCTGATGTGGTCACTTCCCCGAGCGCGGGCACCCACGAGGCAACTCCAAACACGATCGCCGTCGTCAAGCGTAAGTACATGGGTACTTCCGTCGATTCGTTTTGAAGTCACTTTGACTGCTACATGCTACCACGAAGACAAGGAGTGATCCGATGAAATCTCGAAGCTTTGCTTTCCAAGTGCACGTTGCGTTTGGCATTTTGTTTCATTTGAAGGCGGGCGTGTCGGTGGTCCAGGCCGGTGAGACGTGCATGGACAGCGCTCTGAATAGCCCTTGCTCAGGAACAAACAGCCCTTGCGTGTGTGTTGAGCGGGCGGACATAACACCCGTTGTCCTTACCGATCTTGAGTTCGACTTCAGCGATGCGTCGAATCCGGACATTACACACTATGTCGGGGACAGCACGGTTCCGTGGCGGGTGTGGTCGCAGGAGCACGCCTCGGACACGACGCCGGATAATCTCGGCGACCTGTACATCGATTCGTCCGGGACCACTGACACCTACAAAGTGGAATTGAAGGACCCCAACAACGGTAACCCCGGGGCGGCCAACCTCGGCTCCGGCGTCCACGTAACGGTGATGGGAACGTTGCCGGCCGGCAGGGTGATCGACTTGTACGATCAGGGGCTGGCCGGTGGCGGCGCGAGACTCGATCTCGGCGGCGGCGCCGGCAACATCATCAGAGGGGGTGAAGTCGCGGACACGTGTACCGTCCGTGTGGCTCTGGGTCCCCCGGCGGAAGGCGAGGCGGTCAACTGCTTCTCCGGCACCGCCACGTTCACCGATGTCTGGGGCGAGATCATCGCCGAGCGCTCGGACCTGGGCGGTACGATCCACGTGACCGGTGAGTTGCACGAGGAGGTCGGAGCCTCCCCCGGTCCTGGCGGAAACGGGGGCAATCTGCTGGAAACGGGTAGAATCTGGGTGGAGGGACCCATGCACTATGCGGTCTACGTCGGGAATGATGCCCGAGGAGCCATCCAACTCGACTCGGGCATCGCGCAGGCAGGCTACGTTATCGTCGTAGGCGACCTGAGCGGCGATGTCGACGTGGGCAACTCCCCCGACGATTCGTATCTGGGACGCATCACCATAGGAGGCGCGTTC
>JAJDDS010000063.1 GCA_029260195.1 Phycisphaerae bacterium | reverse complement strand
CGTTGATCAAGGGCGCAGTGTATCGGCAAGCGAGGCGCTGGACAACAGTGCCACCCAGGCGTCTGGGCATTCGACCGATGCCCAGGCGCGTGAATTCCCGGGACGGCGGATCAGGCGGAGTGCCCGTGGAGCCTGTTTGGTCCATTCCGCCCATTTCGCCGCGGGGCGTGTCCGTTGGTGGTTTGCGTGTTCTTGGGATCCAGGTATCCGATGGGGCGCTGCGTGCTGATGAGACTGTTCTCGGTGTATCTCCAGCGTCGGGGCAGCCGGCGTGCCAGGAGCTCGTCGATGGAGATGATGTCGGCGCCCTTCGCGGACATTTGCCTGAGCGAGAGGTCGCACTCCGAGCGGTTCCAGGCACCGCACCCGTCGGCGACAATCGAAACGCGTTTGTTGCGGGCGAGGAGACCAAGGACGACGGCTTTGACCTCTCGTTCAGCCACCGCGCCGAAGACGATGAATTCGTTGGTCTTGAGTTGGGTCATGAATCGGTCGGCTTTGGGGTTCGCGAAGAGGTCGTTGGTCCGTTGTGGGAAAATGACCTGCTGGTGCCTTCGGAATAGGTCAATCGAGATGGCAAGCGTGTTGTCGCCGGCGATGTAGACGTGATTCGGCAGTAGCGTGAATTCGAGCTTGCTCTGTCCGGGCGTTCCTTCGATGCAGTGCGCGGACGAAGCGATGAACTCAAACTCCATGCGCCGGTGGGCGTCCATCGTTGAGACAACGGGAATCTGATACCGTTTGACCCAGGCGACCACGCGTCGCAGACATCGATGGAGATGCTGCGGCTCTAGCACCGGACACGCGCCGGACGGATCGAAGAAATCCCGTTGCGTGTTGAGATCAACGAGGACACAATCGTGGGATCGACCGTTCGTTCCTGCTGCCATTCGCTTCCTTCCCCTTCCCGCGCAAACCGCGGTCAATTCTTCTTGCTCCCGCCTGCGAGATCCCGGCCGGTTCTGATTTGATGGCACCGGTTGCTTGGATCGCACCAAACCTGACTGGGCATGGCACGCACCGCGACTCGCTCAGCGAATGGTATCATCGCATTCGCTCGCATGCGACTTTCCGTTGCCAAAATCTGTGCAACTTTTTTTTCCAGCGAGACTTATGGCCATGGGCGATGGCGATAGGCGCCTGTGATTTTCGTAACTCTCGAGAGCATAACGACTTACCCCACCCGGTGGACGGTGGCACGCTGGGTGGGTTGTAGCGACGCTTGACTTCAGACGTTTTCGCCGCAGGCGGACGCGACGCGTAGTTCCGATAACCGCGGGGATTGGCGGGAAACTCGGCGATTATCCGGGCTGAATGTCGAGGAGTGACCGACCGTGCTCGACGCACTCGTCTGCCATTTGCTTGAGGAATCTACCGATGTCGCCGCCCGGCATGAGTTCGTGGAGGGCTTGGTAGAACTCGCCGGTCTGCAGCTCAGTATCGTGCAGAAAGCGCATCGCCTTCCGAAAGGACTCGTCGTCCTTGAGGTCGAGCATGCGAGCGCCGACGATCACGAGTTCCTTGTCCTCGGGCGTGAGCACGAAGTCTTCGTCGGGGTAGTGTTTTTGCGTCAGTCGTTGCAACGCCAACTGGTGGCCTCGTTCTTCAAGTTGCATCTCCGCGAAAACATCGCGGTGCGCTTTGTGTCGCGCCTTGTCCGCGAGAACACCGTAGCGATACGAAGCCACGGATTCGCCGTATATCGCCACGGCGAGGCGCTTGGCGTCGGGCATGTTCCGAAGCCGGGCTTTGAACTTCTCAACCATGTGCGTTGTTCTATCAGACGCACGCCGCACCCACAACCGCGAACGGGCGAGGAGTGGACGCATTGACTCTGGAGACGCGAATTCGTACCGTGGGGCGTCCCGAGCCGCTCTTTTGGGGAGATTGAAGGATGCGTCCGATGGCGACATGGATCCTGTCTTGGTCGTTGCTGTGCGCGTGTGCGTGCGGACAACAACCCGAGGTTGTGCAATTCACGACGTCCGACGGCGTAGTGATCGTTGGGGATTATCATGCGCCGGAGAAGCCAAAGAGTCCCGCGGTCGTGTTATTGCACATGTACAGGTCGGATCGCAGCGCGTGGGCGCCGCTGGTGCCGACCTTGCGATCGGCGGGGTTCGCAGTGTTGGCGATCGACCTGCGAGGGCACGGGGAGAGCGTGAGCCCGGGATCGATGGAGTTGGTGCGGCGTGCGCTTGAGCGGGACGCGACGTTGTTCAATCCGATGCATTTCGACGTCGCAGCCGCGCATGCCTTTCTGTCGAAACGGAAGAATATCGATCTGTCGCGGCTCGCGATCGTGGGGGCGAGCGTGGGGTGCGGTGTCGCGATCGACTACGCGGCGCGGGATCGATCGGTGGATGTGGTGGTCTGCATGACGCCCGGAACGCATTACCTGGGTATCGACTCGTTGGCACACATCCGCCGGTACGGTGAACGGCCGATCCTGCTACTGGCGACCGCGGACGAGCGTTCCGCATGCGATCAGCTCGGGACACTCTCCGGTAGCGGCACGGCGGATATCGTCGGTCCGGGGCGTGTTCACGGCACGCAGATGTTCGGGGTGATCGACGGCATCGCGTCGCGTATCGCGTCGTTCGTCGATAAGCACGTCGGCGACAGGGACGGGATACCGGTCGTCGGGAGCGTCGATGGCAAGGCGTATTTCGCGTTCGGGAGCAAGGAACACATCGATATGCCGCCCGAGAAGGTCCGCTGGTTCTCGTCGGTCGAGGAGGCGCGGGCGAAGGGGTCCACCGGTCCCGACTCGCCTTCAGAGGGGCAAGTGGGGTTTTCTCGTCAGCCCGACAGAAAGCGCCTCCCGCAGAAGGCCTCCCCCGAACCGCCCTCCGAAAAACCGAGAATCGAGATCAAGCCGCGCAAACCCAAGAACTGACGTCAAGTGTCTTATGTTGAGATTCGGAAAAATCGAGCTTGACGTGCCGTTCGTGCAGGCGGCGCTGAGCGGGTACAGCGATCTGGCGATGCGACGGGTCGCACGTCGGTGCGGGGCGCCGTACGCGATAAACGAGGTGATGCTCGACAAGATCGTCAACCAGCCGGGGCGCAAGCGGGACAGGATTCTCAGCGTCGCGGACGACGATCATCCGGTCGGCGGGCAGTTGATGGGGGCGAATCCGGACGAGTTCGGTCCGGCGGCGCACGCGATGGCGGAGGCGGGGTATGACGTCATCGACATCAACTTCGGCTGTCCCGTGCGGAAGGTGCTCGGTCGTTGTCGCGGCGGTTTCCTGCTGTCAGATCCGAAGACAGCCCTGGACATCGTGCGGCGCGTGTACGACGCGGTCGGGGCATCGAAACCGGTGACGGTGAAAATGCGGCGCGGCACGGACAACTCGGTCGAAAGCGAACGCAACTTCTTCGAGATTCTGGACGGAGCGTTCGACAGCGGTGTGGCAGCCATCACCGTACACGGGCGGACGGTGACGCAGCGGTACGTCGGCGCGAGCGATTGGGAGTTTCTCGCGCGGGTCAAAAAGCACGCCGGCGATCGAGTCATACTCGGCAGCGGCGATCTCTTCAGCGCAGATGCCTGCGTCCGCATGTTGTCCGAGACGGGCGTCGACGGCGTGACCATCGCGCGCGGGAGCATCGGCAACCCGTGGATTTTCAGCGAGTGTCGCGCGCTTTGGCGGCGCGATCGCCTGCCCGATCCACCGTCAGTGGCCGAGCAAGGGCGGGTGATCGCCGAGCACTTCGCAGCCAGTGTCGATGAGCATGGCCTCGAAGTCGCTGGCCGGGTGATGCGGAAATTCGGGATTAAGTACAGCGAGCACCATCCGTGCGGTGTATCGGTGCGCGATGCGTTCATCGCCGTCTCAACGTCGGAGGACTTCAACGCCGCACTGGATCGGTGGTACGACGCCGAGCGGGATTGGCCGCCGGCCGTACGGCGCGAGGGGCATGGTGATCTGGTGGCTGCCGGCGCGACGGTTTGATTCGGCATTCGGGGTAGTAGCAATATCGCGGGCGTCTCGTAGCGGCGCTTGCGGTTGCGTCCGATGACGAGCCGAGGACTTCAATCCTCGCGGACGTCCGTGTGGGGTGAATCCCACGGCTCGCAATCGTCCGCGTTGGCGACCGGGGAGTCGGCATTGAGTTTGTCTTCACTTCTGTTTGAAAGCCCGTGGACGGTCGTCCCGGGGTTGGCACTGGTCGAGATGGTCCTGCTGGCGAATTGGAATCGCCGGCGGACGCGGCGCACGGCACGGATCGCGATCGCCGGGTTGGCGGCGATTCCGCTGTCAGTCGCGTTGCAGGTTCTCGTGGTGACGGAGGGGGAGCGGATCGCGCGGGCATGCCGTGAGATGGCGAGCGCGATCGCCGCGGGGGATGTCGCAGCCATCGGGCATCACGTTTCGGACTCGTTCGTGGTGACGGCGCGCGGTGGTCCGAACGACAAGCCCGAGTTACTGGATCGTGCGAAGGCGACCTTGACGCGGTGGGACGTCGAAGAGGAGTGGTTGCGGGGCGTGGAGGTCGAAGTGACTGGCGACAAAGCCGACGTGACGTTTCAGTCCGTCTGTCGGTTAATCACGAATCAGGGGATTATTCCGCGGCATGTGTCGCGATGGCGCCTCCGGTTCGCCCGCGAGGGGGACACCTGGAAGGTCGTCGACGTTCAGCCGTTGCGCGGCCGGTGGATGCCGTTCGATTCGTTGGCGGATCTGCTGCGGTAGGCGCGGCGGAACACGCCGGAATTCTCGCCGTGCGCGTCCGATTAGACGGCGGTCGACGACGCGCGGCTTCCTGCGCCCCAAGACGCCCGCGATGCGCGTGGGACGGGTCGCCCAACGTCGCGGATGGGGGATCAGCCCGTCAGGAGGCGAGCAAGGTCTTGATGTCGGCGTCGGTGATTTTGCTGGATCGCTTGTCGAGCTTTTGACTCAGCCAGCTCATGACGTCGGGAGTGTACGGGAGGCTCCCAGCCTTCACCATGGCGGCCATGCGGACGTCGCGGCGATCGCGCTCCTTGTTCTTGAATTCGCGATTGACGCGCTTGGCTTCCGCGGCATCGGTGGCTCGGATTTTGAAACGGTCACTTCGGTGGCCCATGGTGTTTCTCCTGGCGTTTTTGCGAGCCAGGCATTCTGCATATTCCGCCGCGCGCGGTCAAGGGGGTGGGGACGCCAATTCGGCGGCGCGTGCATGTTGCATTCGATGGCGATTCAGGTATCGCACATGGATTGAGGGGGCGTCGGGCTTGGGAAGGCGGTTCGTTGTCATACCAAGGGTAGCGACAAACCTCGCTGATGCTCTATTCGCAGCTAGATTCCTCGCTACGCTCAGAATGACCGTGCAGAGAATTCCCGCGATCGCCGCCATCGGGACGGACCGGGTTACCAAGGCTGAGGAGGCCGATTCATGGACATCGAGCGCTGCACGAAGGCGGATTTCGACGCGATCGTCGAGGATCACGCGGAGTTCTGGGGTAGCGAGTTGACGCTCCGGCTTCATCATCCAACCCTGATCTTCGAATTCGGCGACACCGCGCATGTCATGCGGGACGGCGAAAGAATAGCAGCCTATCTATTTGGGTTCTTCGCGCAAACGGGTCCGGTGGCCTATGTCCATCTGGTGGCTGTTCGGCCGGCATATCGGGGGCAGGGGCTCGCGCGCCGGTTGTACAAGCACTTCGTCGCCCTTGCCACGGCGCGGGAGTGTACGGAACTAAAGGCGACGGCTGCACCCACGAACCTCTCGTCGATCGCGTTTCACACGGCGATGGGGATGGAGATGCTCGGATCGCCGAACGCGGACGGTGTACCGGTGGTGAAAGACTACCTCCGGCCGGGTGTGGATCGGGTCGTGTTTCGAATGGGCATCGGATAGGGATTCGTCGCCACGCCCCGCGGTACCACGCGCCAAACGGGCGCGGCTACGGCGCGCCGTTGCTCACGAGGTCGTCGCCGGTCATGAGCAGAGTCGAGGAACTGAAGTGCCACCCGTCGGTGTCGGCGCCGGCTGACGGCGTGTCAATGCGGACGATGCTCTTTCCATTGTGGGGGTCCGTGGGGAAGCGCCCAAGACGGGGACCGCAGCTACCGCCGGGATCGAGCACACCGTCACGATCCGTCGCCTCGGTTAATCGGCGCACCAAGAACTCACCTCGCGAGTCCTTGCTGCCGCTCTGGTCGAGATTCGGGGTTTATCCTTCGTGCTCAGCTGCGAACCGCTCGATGGCTTTCTGAATTGTGTGAAGATCAGCGGATAGAACCGTGTCTCTAGCTGCGCCGCGTCTGGACGCGACGCGAGGCAGAGCGATGGCGGCGATGACGCCGATAATAATGATGACGATGACGAGTTCGACCAGGGAGAATCCGGCACGACGTCGGCGGCGGGCGCGCACATCTAGACGCCGGTTGCGTAACGTCCGTTCCACACGCATCTCGTCGGTTACCCCACGGGAGCCCCTTATGCTCATGACCACACGCGCGCACCAAACCGGCGGAGCGGCGTCGATCAGCTCGCCGCCCGGCTGGTTGAGCGTCATATTGGAGGTCTCGCGAGTTCGCGATCGTGGCCGCCATCGTCGGCAGGTCCGATACCGCGATGCGGACGGCTAGCGCTTGGCGCGGAAGCAGTCGCGGCAGTAGACCGGGCGTCCCTGGCTTGGCTGGAACGGGACGGTCGTCGGGGCGCCGCACTCGGCGCACGTCACCTCATACGACTCACGCGGTGGTCTGGATCCACCATATCCGCCACCACCACCACCACCGCCACCGTATCCGCCGCCACCGCCACCGCCGCCGCCCGACTGGGCTTTACGCTTCTCACGGCATTCGCGGCAGCGCTTCGGCTCGTTTGTGAAGCCACGTTCCGCGTAGCGCGACTGGTCCTGCGCGGAATGGACGAACTCCTGGTCGCAGTCGACACAAACAATGGTCTTGTCTTCGTAGGACATCGAAAGGGTACTCCGAATGGGGTGCAGCCGGTGTAGACCGGCCGACTTCCAAAGAAAGAAGAGACTGCGCGGGAAGTGCCCGAAGTAGGAAGGGGGCGAGAAGGGGACGGCCGTCCATCCAAGGATCGGCAAGCGCTCCTGCGTCTGGCCCTTCGTGCCCAGGCGACCCGCAAGTTCAAAGCACGTGAACCCATGTCACATGCCGCGCGGAGTATGCCCGATCCCTCCCGGTCCGTCAAACGCATCCCGCGACGATTAGCCAAAAACTCCGCCCGGCCGATGGCGGATCGTGGGGGGGGGCGGTTGGCTGTGTGGCCCGGCCTCGGAACGCGAAATCTGTGAATCTGAACCGCCCGCCCCGGTTTGGGGCATCTGAGGGGGTCCTCCCCCACGCGCGCCCCAGCCGAAAACCGTGCTTCACAATTCCGGGAGCGGAGGAATCGAAACCGGACGCCGCCCCACCATCTCTGCGGCCTGGTCCAGCGGAACCAAATACGCCCCGCCGAATGACTCCGACTCCAGCCCCTGGAAGCTCCACGCGATCTCTGTCGTAAACGGCCCGACCGCGGTTCGCACCAACGACGTCAGACACCCCCCTGTCCCCAGCCGAAAACCGAGATCGCGAATCAACGCCCGGACATACGTTCCACGCCCGCATGCAACTTCGAAGTCCACGTGCGGCCACTCGAACCCATGCAGACAAGTCCAGTAGATCATCGCGTCGCGAGACCTCAGCGGTGGCGCGTTCTCAGCCCCGAGCGTCTTGTAAGCCGGCACGCCTCCGAGCTTCACCGCGCTCACGCGCGGCGGCGCCTGTTTAATCACGCCCTGGAATTTCGCCAGCGCCACCCGCACATCATCCGCCGCGGGCGGTGTCTCAACGGGAACGTCTCGCAATGGAAAACCGCAATCGAAACTCTCGCTCGTCACGTCCAGCCGAGCCGTCGCCCGGTACACCTTGGGCAGGTCCATGATCTGCTCGACGAGCTTGGTCGCGCGACCCTGGCACAGAACCAAAACACCCTCAGCCCCCGGGTCCAGCGTCCCCGCGTGCCCACTCTTGCGCACACCCGTGATCGAACGCACCCGATAGAGCGCCTTCGCCGAGGTGATCCCCACGGGCTTATACAGGTTGATAATCCCGTCCACGGACGCGCGTGCTGGCATGTCAATCGCTTCGCCGCAACAACGCCGTCCACGGATCGTCCGCCGTGTGGTTGCGGATTCGCAGGCAGCGCATACCCCATTGCGCCGAGCACGGATAGGCACGTTCGCCCCCGCCGTCGTCGATGAGCTTGAGACGGAGACCGTTCCAAGAATACCCCCCGGTGGATGTCGCCATCCGCCCGTCGGCTGCGTCCGTGGCAGTGTATCGACCGTCCACCGAGAAGGTGATCGCGTCCAAGTGCATCCGCTGCGGCTGCGGCGAGAAGTCCGACGTGTGCCACGTCCCGCTCAACCGGCAACCCGTCGAACTCGGCAGCGTCAGGAGAATCAACACGATCCAGACGCAGCCAGCCGTGATCCTACGATACCCAATCATGTTCGCCACCCGTCCGCGTACCCCATCGTCCAGCCTCCTAACGTCGCACCGCCCAAGTATCAGCCCCCCCACGCCGATGTCAACGTGCGCGTCGCGCCGCCCGCGATCGCCGGGTTGCGACCCGCTTCGTCGGGTTCTATACTCCCCCTGCGAGTGCGCGGGCGACCGCCGTCCGGCGCCATCGCGCACCAAACGTCCGGTAGAAACGGTCATGCCGATCTATGAGTACCTGTGTCGTGACTGCGAGCATCGATTCGAGGAGTTAGCGCGCGCATCCGGAAAGCACGGCGTGGCGTGCCCCGAGTGCTCGTCCAAAGAAACCGAGCGGCAACTGAGTGTATTCGCTACC
>JAJDDS010000620.1 GCA_029260195.1 Phycisphaerae bacterium | reverse complement strand
AGGTCGAGATCTCCGTCGCCATCCAAGTCACCTATGGCCACGGAGCTAGGTCTACTGCCTGTCTCGTAGGGCACGTCATTCGCGAACGCACCGCCGCCGTCGTTCAACAGGACCGAGACCGTGTTCGCAAATCCAAGCGGTGGACCCCCATCTGCCACCGCCAGATCAAGATCCCCGTCGCCGTCAAGGTCTCCCATGGCGACCTGGTGCGGACCGTGGCCTGCGTCATAAACTAAGTCGTCCACAAACGTCCCTTCCCCCTGGTTCAGCAGGACCGAAACAGTGTCGCTGTTCCCGTTCACCACGGCCAAGTCGAGTTCGCCATCGCCGTTCAGATCCCCCATCGTCAGCGACCGAGGAGTGTCACCCGACTCGTAGAGCACATCTTCCGCAACAAACGTTCCGTCGCCCTGATTCAGAAGGACCCAGATCTTGCCAGGAGGGTACGGACAGCAGATCAAGGTCGTGATGGCAAGATCGATATCCCCGTCGCCGTCCAGATCCCCGACACCCACCGATGCAGGTCCATCACCCACGCCGTAAAGAACTTGGTTCGCAAACGTACCGTCCCCCAGGTTCAAGAGAATCGAGACATCGTCGCTACCATGATCTGTGACCGCCAGATCCAGGTCCCCGTCGCCGTCGAGATCGCCGACGACCAACCACTTGGAGGCATCGCCCGCGCCGTACGGCGCGGCGTCTGCGAACGTGCCGTCGCCCTCGTTGAGCAGAACCGACACACTGTCTCCAGAATCGCCACCGTCGGTCACTGCTAGGTCGAGGTCACCGTCGCTGTCCAGATCACCCATCGCCAGCTTGTAGGCGTCATCACTCACACCGTAGCTCACGTCGTCGGAAGATGTCCCATCCCCATGGTTCAACAGGATCGAGACGTTGTCACTGAAGTGGTTCGCTGTGGCCACATCGAGGTCGCCGTCGCCATCCAGGTCGCCGATCGACACGGAAAAAGGGCGACTCCCGACATCGTAGAGCACGGCGTTCGCAAACGTCCCGTCGCCCTCGTTCAGCAGAACCTAGACATCGTTGCCGTACCCGGCGGCCACCGCTAGATCGAGGTCACGGTCGCCATCCAGATCGCCGACAGCCACGGACCAGGGACCGTCTCCCGCCCAGTAGAACACATCGTCTGCGAACGTCCCGTCGCCGAGGTTCAGCAGGATGGAGACGCTATCGTCACGCTGGTTCGCCACAGCTAGGTCGAGGTCGCCGTCGCCGTCCAGGTCACCGACCGCCACAGACGAAGGACTCCTACCCACTCCGAACTCCCGATTCTCGAACAGCACGCCGAGCGTTACGCCGGATAAATCTTGAAATCTCCCATAGTCGCGCACGTCGACGTCATCATCCCCGTCGAAATCAACCGGCCCGCACTCGATGCCCAACGGTTCCCCCGGCGGCGTCGACGCACAGTCGACAAACGCCGAGTAGTCCGACAGATCCACCACCGCGCTCCCGTCCGAATCGCCATGCGCACACTGCCCCCGCGCCATCCCCCCGATCCCCACCCCCAGGATCGCAAACACAAACAAGAACAACGTCCGACTCGCCCGCATCTTCCGTTCTCCTTCAGTACGCCATCGTCTAGCGGCGCCCCGCGGGGCAGCACTTCTATTTCAACCGCGTCCCGTCAACGCGCGGCGGACACCACATCCACTACCCCTCCAGTCATACCAACCCACACGCCAGAAATCAAACTATCCATCATCCCGCGCGCCGCCCCCCCCACGGCGGGTTGAGTTCGGGGGACACACACTTTAATTGTTGACCTGGAGTTCGGGGTGGAGTTCGGGGGACACACACTTTAATTGTTGACCGGGTGGAGTTCGGGGGACACACACTTTTGGAGTTCGGGGGACACACACTTTAATTATTGACCTTGCGGCCGGTAGTGCGTAATCTGGGTGGCATGCCTCGAATCCCTCGGGTTGTGGTTCCCGGTCGGCCTCACCACGTGATCCAGCGCGGTGTGCGCTCGATGCGCGTCTTCTTCAGCGACGACGACAGAAAGGCCTATCTCGACATCGTCCGCGAGCAATTTGAGACACACAATGTCGGCGTGCGGGCTTGGTGCCTGATGACCAACCATATCCACCTCATCGTCGTGCCCGAGACCGAAGGCGCGTTGGCCACGGCGATCGGACGGTCCCATCAGCGCTACACGCGCGGGATCAACTTCCGCCAGAGGAAGCGGGGCTACCTCTTCCAAGGCCGGTTCCACTCGTGCGTCATGGACAAGTCGTACTTCCTTGCAGCCGTTGCGTACGTCGAACTCAATCCGGTTCGCGCGAGCATGTGCGCAGCGGCTTGGGACTACCCATGGTCGAGTGCCCGTTTTCACGTCGGAATGCGGAAGTCCGATCCGCTGGTGTGCGAGCGAGACTTGCTCGGCATGGAATCGCGGTGGCGGTCGCACCTGCGTCGCGAGGAGGAGCACGCCGACGCCCTGCGTAAGAAGACGCGTACCGGACGCCCGTGCGGAGACGAGGCGTTTGTCCAAGCGATCGAATCGCAAACCGGCCGCGAGCTCACCCCCAACAAACCGGGACCTCGCCCCAGCAACCGCCAAGAAGGACGAAGATAAAGTGTGTGTCCCCCGAACTCCCCGAACTCGCAGATAAAGTGTGTGTCCCCCGAACTCCCCAGATAAAGTGTGTGTCCCCCGAACTCAAGTGTGTGTCCCCCGAACTCATGTCCCCCGAACTCCCCCGCCCGGCACCCCTTCGAACCGCACCTCGGGCGACGCGGTCTTCGGCGGGCGAATCGCCTTACACAATTCGCAGACCGCCGACTTGCCGCCGGTGTAGCCGACGCCGCGCAGACGACTGAGAACTTCAACCGTCGGCAGCAATGGTTCCTCTTTCAGGATGCGTTCCACCTGATCCTGATGGACGTCGACCCGACTCGGCCGCCCGACGCCCTGCGATCGCCGAGTCGGAGCCGCTTCTGCGCTCTTGATCGCAGGTTCCTTCAGGATGCGTTGCACCGAGCGCTTCCCTACGCCGACCGTGGCGGCGACCTCTTCCAACGTGTGTCCAGCATCACGAAGTGCCTGGATTCGTACGCGATCCAACATTCTGATCATCCTCCTTGTTCCTCGCCGCGGGGAGCCCAGTCGCTCCCAGAGTTTGCGAGGCAACGCTACCGGAAATCACAGCCCAAAATGTGGCCGCAATTTCCGGAAAAGAGGTGGCCAGAATTTCCAGAACCCGCAGCGACCGTCAGGGAGCGTTCGGGAGGCGGTTGGAAGTGGTTGGAAGCACCGAACGATACCGCATCCTCACGCACACGGCTCCGGAAGAACGCCATCCGCGGCAGGACCTGCACTACCGACGGCGCCGCGAGCGAACACGCGGTGGCCGCTCAATGATCGCCGACGTGGCTGTCGACGCCGGTTGCGTTCCGCTCGTGACGGATGTCGCCGGTAAAGGAGAGTTCGCGCGCACGGCGCGTCGTCGCGCAAGCAAGTGTCAGCACCGTAAGCCCCAACACAGCAAGGCAGAGCAACCTGCGCGTAATGGTTGGCCTTGTCATAGTCGCCCGAATCCCATCTCTGGTCTGAGTCTCATGAGCGGTCCGTCATCAACATGGTGCGGGCGCCAACGGGGGTCCGAACAGGGCTCCCGCCATTCCGCCGCTCGACGGTCACACGCGGACGGCTCTACTGAATCGTAGAGCGGGCAAACTCACGGGTCAAAGAAATCCGCTGCGAGATGCGAAGTTGGCGAGGCGAATCGACCGAGCGTCCGGACAACGTGACACCGATGCCGACCTGACCGAATTGCGCCTGCGACTATCGGACCGGTTCCGCAATTTCGTCGTGACTTGAGTGCGCCGCGCCGTACCCTCTGCGGTCGAAAGGAACCGCCAACTGGAGAGAGCGGCCCCGCGGAGGCATTCCCGCGACCGTCAAAAGACGATCTTGATTCGAACGCCACCGACCAGTGCGTCGCGAGCATTCTTGGCGCCGCCGGGGTTGACGATCAACTGGACGTCGGGCGTTACCGTGCACCACGGCGCGATCTTGATCGCATAGAACATCTCGTAGACCGTCTCGCGGTCGGCCAAGGAACTCAACGCCTGTCGATATCGACGCGACAGGATGGTCTGAGCCACACCGAACCCCAGCACATCAGCATCACGACGCGGGATCGGTCCCTCGCAGGTCGCGCCGATCGACCAGAAGCGGCTGACTCGATTAACATCTTCGTCAGCCCATCCCCACCGAGCGAAAACGCCAAGTCCCTGGTTGTCCGCCGGATCGCTGTTTTCTTTCCACACCATCTGATCGAAGTTGGCGTAGAAACCCACGTCACCGGCGCGGCGCCGCTCGGGCAGTCGCCCACCGAGATCGCTCATGAAGATCTTCTTGGGCTTTGGATCCAACCATGCGCCGAACCGGTAGTGTCCAGGGAGGACTCCCGCACCGGGAAGCTCCGCGGGGAGAATCCCGATCTCCCAAAACACTCGAAACCGATCTTCGCCGTGGAACGCGGTGTCGAAGCCGCCCGTTCCATGACGGTTGTGCGTGCTGATCGTATCGGGATCGACCGCCATCGCCTGAGCGTACACCCAGTCGGCCGGCCACGCCCGGGCGAACACACCGATTCCCTTGGTGGTCGGGATGGTCATGTTGTGGTTGAGCGCTCGGTTCACGAACCCGCTCAAGTAATTGCCGGCGTAGGCATTGCGGTCGAAGAGGTCCAGAACATTGAGGAGTTTCCCGAGACGAAACTCCAGCCGGTTGTCAAGCAGACGCTGTCGATACCACCACTTGTCGAGTTCGATTTCCTTGTCTCCGCTCGATCCCACGTTCCAGTAAGGCGGCGTCAGGGAACCGACGTCTCGACCGATCCCCGAATTCCAAGTCTGAATGCCGCGGACGAAGAACGTGGCTCCGTGCGGGCCACCCATCTTCTCGAAGTCAAGCTCCAGATTATAGAACGCCTTCCCCGTCGTATCGTTGGCGTTGTGCGTATTGAGTCCGCCCCGAAGGTTGAATTGCGTCACACTGCCCAGCAGAATCGATCCGCTGACTCCGGACTCCATCATCTTGGAACGGACACCCCCCCAGTCACCGGCCAACAGCCTCGCGGTGGCAAGATCGTGCTCTCGGTCCACTTCCGGTGCAACGCGCCGCGGGTCAGCAACGGTCGCCGCTGTCGGTTCACCCTGCCCAGCGCAGCAACTGGCTGACGGGAGCAAACACAAGGCGACCCGAAACATTCCAACACTGTACCCATGGTAACGGCACATTCGGTCACCGGCTCCCGGAGCGTCCCGACAGCTTGAAGCCCCTCTTACTCGTGTCGATTTCGGCTCTTGGAGGCGTCGAGCAGACGCGGGCCGTCAAGAACGCTGACGAACGGCAGTAGATCGTCGGCGTGCTCGATCACGTAGTTCGTGAGTTGCTCTCTGACAACACTCTGAAGACTGTCCCGCATCCAAGGCTTGGAAACGTAGTGATCGAGACCAGCCCGGTTGACCGCCTTCACAGTGTCCTGCAACCCCGCCTGGCCGGTAACAAGCACCTTGCGGGCGTGGCGCGTGGGGGCTTGCGCATTCAGTGAGATAAGGAAATCCACGCCTGATTCGCCGGGGAGCATGTGGTCGCACAGAACCAATGCGAGTCGCTCGCCCGCATCGACGCACTGAGCCACCGCATCGCGTGCGTCTCCCGCGTCCTCAGCCTCGTCGATGCGACATATCTGGGCGAACCGCTGGATGTCGCGCAGCAGCACATTGCGCACCTCCGGTTCATCTTCGACGCACAGTATCACCAAGTCGTTCATGAACTCGCCTCGCTCTCGTCGACGCCCGAAACGCGGGTGGGCAGTGTAACCTCGAAGCAGGTTTCACCAGGTTTGGAATTCACAGTGATGTCGCCGCCGTGCTTTGTGACGATCTGCCTGCAGATTGGAAGGCCCATGCCCAATCCGAATTCCACACGCCCTCCCTTGGTGGTGAAGTGCAGGTCGAAGATCCGGTCGCGGTCGTCGGGCGCGAGCCCCTCTCCGTTGTCGATGATCCGGGCACGCACGTGGTGAGGATCCGGCGCGTCGGTCGCGACCAAGAGCGTGCCTCGATCTCCCATCGCCTGCGC
>JAJDDS010000619.1 GCA_029260195.1 Phycisphaerae bacterium | reverse complement strand
GAGCAGGGCGACGACCGACGCGTGACAACCCCAGGCGATCCACAATGCTCGTTGCGCACCGATGCGCGAGGGCAGGCTGTGGAGGCCGAGCGCGCGGTCGGGGGCGATGTCCTGGCAGGCGTAGATAATGTCGAAGCCGGCGATCCAAAGCATGACCGCAGCCGCCAAGACGACGGCGGGCCACCCGAGGCTGTCAGGGTGAATCGCGATCCAAGCTGCCACCGGCGAGAAGCCAATGGCGCTGCCCAGGTAGAAGTGAGACCATTGGGTGAACCGCTTGGTGTAGGAGTAGCCGCAGAGATAGACGAGCACGGGGAAGGCAAGGTATGCCGGCCAGGAGTTTTGGAAGATCACGTGGAACCCGTAGCAGGCGCCGACGAACACGGCGGAGGCGACAAAAAGAAAGATGTAGGCTGCACGAGCGGTCAGGGCGCCGGACGGTAGCGGCCTGCCCGACGTTCGGGGATTTCGGGCGTCGATGGCTGCGTCGACGATGCGGTTGAAAGTCATGGCGACGCCGCGGGCAGCCACCATGCAGACAACGATCAGAATCAACTGAGTCGCGTGCGGACGGTGGAGGTTCTCGATGTGCCGCCCGGCCAGGAAGGTGGCCATCAGGGCGAAGGGGAGGGCGAAGAGGGAATGTGAGAGTTTGATCATCTCCGACCAGGTTCGGGTGGATTCGAGCAGGCTGGCCATCAGATGGTGTTGCCGGTCGCGGACTCGGGGGGCTTTCCGGTCCATCGCGTGTTCAATGTGTGACCGACGCCGACGAGGTCCAGCAGTTTTCCGACCACGAAATCGACGAGGTCTTCGATGCGTTCGGGGCGCATGTAGAAGCCGGGATTGGCGGGACAGATGATCGCGCCGGCTTCATTGAGTCGCAGCATGTTGGTCAGATCGATGCGGCTGACGGGCATTTCGCGGGGGACGAGGACGAGCCTGCGTGCTTCCTTGAGCGTGACCGCGGCGGCGCGTGCGATGAGTGAATCTCCGATTCCGGACGCGACTTGGCCGAGGGTGTGGCTGCTGCATGGGCAGATGATCATGCCGTCGGTGAGGAACGACCCGCTCGATAGAGGGTTACCGACGTCCTGAAAGGGGTGGACTACGAGGCGGTCGGTGGTCCGGCTGATGAGTGCTCGGTCAGAGAGCTCGCGGATGCCGAGTTCGTCATGAAGCAGGCGTTTTCCCCAGGTCGACACGACGAGATGCACGGTGACGTTTTCGGCGATGAGGCATTCGACGAGCCTGCGGGCGTAGGGTGCGCCGCTGGCGCCCGTGATGCCGACGACAAGGTGTCTTGCGCGTGTCATCGGTGTTGGTCCTGTTCGGTGGCGGCGCGGTCGAGTTGTCGGAGCTTGGATTCGGCCTGTTCGCGCCAGAGGGATTCGGGGTATTCCGCCACGACGTCGTCGAACAGTCGGCGTGCGGAAGAAAGGTCTCGTATGTCCTGACGGGCGAGGCCGAGGCGATAGATCGCCTCGGATCGGGCGTCACCGGTTTGCGATCGTTCGACGCATTGACGAAGTGCCGCATCGCGTTTGTCCGGATCTGCGTGTGTGAGCGCGATGCGCAGTCGGATGTTGTCGGCGATCTGGCAACCAGGATAGCGTGCGAGGATACCACGCAGGTTCTCGGCGTAGCGGGAATCTCGAGGGTCGAAATGCATCATGGCGACGAGGGGGTCGGCGTCCCAGAGGGGGTCGCGGTTTTCGCGGATGAGATCGAGCAGTTCCCGGCCGGCAAGGACTTTGCGCGTCAGCGGAATGTCCAGGCTACTCTCGGGGGGCTGGCGCGTCATGATCGCGCCGACCGCTCGAACGGTTGTCCGTTTGGTGGGGCGTGCGTCGCCTTGTCCGAAGGTGTCGCGGAGGCGTTCCAGTTTGATGACGGCGTCATCGATGTTCCCGTCGCGGACGTCGAGTTGGGCGAGGCGGAGCATGGCGTCGGCTCCGGAGGGAGTGTCGGGGGCGTTGTGCTCGATGAGTTCCCAGGAGCGTCTGGACTTGGCGCTCGGAAAATCGTCGTAGAACACCAGCTCGCGGTCGCGTCGAAAGCGTTCAAGGTCGACTCGCATGTCGAGGGCTCTGCCACCAATGTGCAGGGCGTTGATAGCGTAAATGCTCTCGGGGAACAGTTCGACGAATCGTTCGGCGGCTGCGGCGGCGCGGTCCTGATACTCGGTGAAGAGAAGATTTGCGTCGGCGTCGAGCGCGAGCATCCACTCCATCTCGACCGCGTGGCGCGCGGGACCATAGTCGGGGCTGCCGGGTCTGATGTTCCACGTGGCGCGTTCGACGGCGCGATCGAAAAGACCATCGACGCGCTCGCCAAGGAAGTACTCCGAACCCGGACCGTACTCGCGCTCGAGGAGTCGGTAGTGCAGTTCGTCCCGGCCGACTTCGAACTCGAACAACGCGGCGGGGGTCAGGAACAGAATCGCCAGCAGCGGCGCAATCGCGCCCGGACGGTAGTTCACGATCCGCGCGATGATCAGCACAATCCCCATGACGATCGCCGAGGCGATCAGCGCCAGGATCAACGGAGCCATGAGTTTGATCCGGTCGGCGGGGTTGGAGAGCATCTCGACGGCGCTTCCCGCCTGACGGGACGCCATGAAGAAGTAGAGCACGACCGGCAGCAGCGCCAGCAGCGCGGTGGCGAATCGTGATCGGAACCGCAACGGGTTCACGGACACGAGCAGGCAGGAAGCCAACAGCGCGATCGCCAACCAGGGCATAACGGCGATCAATCCGACCGAGGCGACAAAGGGCAATGAGCTGGTGATCCGGTAGAGGATCGTGACCAGGATGGGAATAGACACCAACGCCGCGAGGATCAAACCCAGAACGGGGATCATCATTGGGACCTGCTCGATGCTGATTGGTCCGAGTGAAAGCGTCGTCGGTGTGTGCTGCGTCTCGAGGGTGGGGTTAAACGTCGCGGCGAGTTGATTCACGTAGTCTGGGGAAACCGGGGCGAAGACGACGCCGGTGCGAAGCCAATAGGCGACGCCAGCCAGTCCGCTGAACAGGCCGACGTTGACGATCAGCAGGACGGTGGCGCGGCGCCGGTATTTCTTCTCCGTGCGCGACCACACGTCTTCGATGGTCACATCGCGATCGACGGGGTCAAGTTGTCCGAGCGTCTCGGCCATCGCAATACCTGGTCGCGACGTAGATCGTCACGACACCCATGGTCATCGGCGTCGCGGCGACGTGATCGAATCCCGCGGCGCGCAGGTGATCGCACATCACGCGGGCGTCGGGGAAAGATACCACCGAGCGAGGCAGATAGCGATACGCGCCGGTCCGGTCGCCGCTGACCAGGGTTGCTCCCATCGGCATCACGTGCGCGGCGTAAATCTCGTACGCGCGGCGGATCGCACGGCGTGACGGGCGGGTAAACTCCAGGACGACGGCGCGGCCACCGGGAGCGAGCACGCGATGCATCTCCCGAAGGCCCGTCCCAAGATCCTCGAAGTTTCGGACGCCGAACGCGCAACTCGTGATCGTGAACGTCGCCGACGTGAACGGCAGCGATTGAGCGTCAGCCGAGACCCAGCGTATGTCGCTATCCTGGCTGGCGGCTTGGTCGAGCATGGGCCGCGAAAAGTCGCACCCAACGACGGTGCTGGGAGTGTTTGGGTGACGGCGGAACGCCCGCGCGAAATCGCCCGTCCCGCAGGCGACGTCCAACACGCGATCGTCGGCCATCGGTCGGGCAAGCGCAACAGATCGCTTCCGCCACGCCCGATCCTGGCCCAGACTGAAGAGTCGGTTGACCAACTCATACGTTGGCGCGATCGCGTCGAACATGCGGCGAACGCGGACCGATTTATCGGGCTGCACGTGCGGAGACGCCAACCTCTCTCGATCCCACAACAAGTCGCCCTTGGTGCCGCCCATAGGCGGTATTTGAATCGATCGCCGACGCGATCGCCAGTCAAGTTGCCTCCCGACCTGAACGGTCTCGTTGTGGGCGACATCGTACGCAGACAAAAAGACGCCGCCCGAACTCTCGGGCGGCGTTTGGAATCGCGAGCACAACAATCGTACGATCGATGCGTCAAAACTTGTACTGGTACTGGAGG
>JAJDDS010000618.1 GCA_029260195.1 Phycisphaerae bacterium | reverse complement strand
TCAAGTCGCCCATGATGTCACAATCCAGGTAGACCAACGTCACCTCCGTAAATGACTGAGCTTTGGGCGGGCAGGGGCAAGGAGGTCGATCGGAGCAACAGGGGGCCGGCGTCCACGAATGGCCGCTTTCGCAACAGATGTCGCACACGTCCTGAATGTCGTCGCTCGCCAAAACCTCGATCTTCATCGTCCCGTCACCATCAGCGAGCAAATCGTTGAAGTCGTCCCAGTCCAGTAGAACGAGCGCCTTGTTCTCTTCCTGCTTGCAGGAAGTCATTCCATTCTTGAAGAAGATCCCGTTGGCCGGGGCATCGATGAATCCATTTCCGCTGGTAATGGGAGTAACGTTCCCTCCGCTGACGAAGTTGGCGGTGACAGTCTTGGTCGCACCTTCGAGATCGGCGGACACGGCGATCAGGATGTTCACTTCGCCTAGAAGGCCCGCCAGAGCGGGCGCATCACACAGTGGCCCGAAGTCGTGAACGTGTTTGGAGTATTGTGATGGAGGCGATTCGCTCCAGAAATCATCCTGACGTTGGATGATCGTCACGTCGCCCGCGCACCCGAAACAGTCCGCTCGAGTCGTGCGAACCATACCCAGCGACAGGGCAATCGACATTGCTATGAGAGTGAAGGGTTTCATTGTCTTATGATCCTCATCTTAGGAAATCGTTATTAACACAACGGCGCCGGTTCCTTTGCGCGGCACGGCTACGGGCCGAAACAAGGCTCACAGGGGAGCGTTTCGTTCGTCCACGACCGTGTGGCGGGAGAAATCCCGTTGATCAGTTGTTTGAATCGCAGCAAGTCGAGCGGGTTGATGCACGGATCGTCGTGATTTGTCTGACCAGGACAGAACCGATCGGTGTTCGCGTAGTCCGCGACAACACCCTGGGGCGGATCGACCAGTGCGTTGACGTACCGTTTCCACTCCAGCAAATCGAGAGGATTCACCTTTCTGCTCTGGTCAACGTCGGCGGGCAGGTACCCCATCACCACGCGATCCGGGCGATCCGGCGTCGGGGATCCGGGATCGCAGCACGTGCAATGCTCGTAGATCGGCGTTCGGATGGGATTGTCCGCCGCGTCCTTCACGTCGGCAATGATCGTCGTCCACTCCTGCAAAGGGATGTGGTCGGTTAGCTCGATCAAAACGAAATGGCGGTCTATGCCCATCGCTCCCTGACCCACCACGTCATCGATACAAGAGATAGTCGGCAGGGGGCGCCTCCGGTGAAATCCAGCTCGAAATCGTCCTCATCGATTGAGGCCGATCCCTGGGCGTTCTTGAAGACTTCCTCGGAGAACACCAGCACGAACCGATCGATCCCAAGGTCGATGTTCACCCCGTCGGTGCTCTCGGACAAGGAATCGATGAACCCGGTGAACGCCGATCGCACGAATGACTCACCCGGTTGACCGGCAAGGATGTACGGCAGCCCAACTGATTCGTACACGCCCATGTCCACGTACCGGGCGCATCCTTGACCTGTGCAGGTGCCCGTGTCGCCCGCGCCCGCGTCGTCGATCGCGCGCAGGTTGACTCCGGTCAGATCCAGGAAGACCGCGGGCGGTAACGGGTCTGAATCCGCCGCGTCGATGCACGGGGAGCCGTCGCCCAGGAAGAAGTCGTTCAGCGAGTCCGCATCCAGACCCTGCGGGTCGAGAAAACGGGGATCGTCGCTGATGTTTCCATTGCCCGGGGCGCTGTTGAATCCCTGGATGCAGTTGTGTCCAAAGACCGCGGTCGACGGGGTGACGCGCGAGTGGATCTGGGCCGTTTCGACGGCTTCGGGGCAGGCGCAGCCCGGTGGATCGCAGTCGCCGGAGCAGTCATCGGTGTTATCCCACAGAATGCAACTCGTGACGGGGAGCAAGGAGTCATTATCATAGGACACACCGCCGCCGCGGGCGGTGGCGGTGTTCTCGACGAACGTGCAGAAAAACAGGGTCGCGACACCACCTCCGAAGAAGCCGTCGTCGATGTAGAGTCCCCCGCCGTTCTTGGCGTCGTTCTAACGGAACATCGTGTTGATGAAACTGACCTCTGAGGGGGGATCACCGAGTACAAACGCAAACGCGCCGCCGCCGGAGCTTGGAAGCGCCGTGTTTTCGGTGAACCGGCAGAGGGTGAACGTCGCGTCGGGACCGTCGCTGTACACCCCGCCCCCGTCTCGGGCCGTGTTGCGATCGAAATCGCATCGGGTCAGCGTCATGGAGGATGCCGGCCCGGCGTTGTTGGGTCCGACGTACATTCCCCCGCCACCTTTTCCGGTCAGGCCAACGTTGGCCTCGTTTTCAAAGAAGTCCGTGTCGGTGATCGACACGTGGCCCGCATTCAATTCCTTGAAACACAGACCGCCGCCGTCCACGTCCGCGCGATTCTTGCGAACTGTGCAGTCAGTAACGGTCGGCGCGCTGTTCCCGTCGTTGTACATTCCGCCGCCAGAGTCCGCCTCGCTGTCCAGCATCACGCAGTTCGCTACGGTCGGGCCGCCGCTGATGTTCAGCATTCCGCCCCCGCGATCGTGGGGATCGGTTCCGTTGGCGTTCCCGCCGGAGACGGTGAACCCGTCCAGGATCGCCGTGTTGTCTGTTCCGCTTCCGGTGACCACGTGGTAGCTGTTGTCGGAGCGGTTCATGAACGGATCCACGTCGTTTCCGCTCAAGTCCCCACTCAGAATGGTCACGTTCATTTCGACGTCGCGGTCTTCCAGGACAATCTCGCTGCCGCCGAATCCGCCATACAGTTCCACACCCGTGATCAACTGAAACGTATCCGCACGGTTGCCTGTCCCAGACGGACTCGCGTCGCTCTCGTCCGGGCGGTAGGTTCCTTGGACCACCCAAATCGGGTCGGTGCTCGCGGCGCCCGCCAACCCATCCTGTAAGTACTTGTGGGCCTGCGCCCAACTCGTCCCATCTCCGCTTGTGGAGACGCCATTGTCGACGTAAATGACGTCCCCGCGCACACCGGCGCCGAACCAAAACAACGGTATCACGCACGTCCAATAGTACTTCATAGCAGATGGACCTCCTTCGTCTTGGTGGAGTGCTTCACGCGACGATCACGCTGACCGTGGCGCTACCGGGCTCCTCCGAATGAACAACTGCGCTGTCTGCGCAGTAAGGTCGCTATTCCAAGAACCAACATGAGTCCCGTGGCGGGTTCGGGTGCGAGAAGTGCCATATCAAAGCGCGCGTCGTATTCTTTGCGCGAGCCGGGTCCCATGTTGCCGGCGCCTTCCATCGTCGAGGTAATCCGGATCAGGTCTCCGGTGTTTCCGTTTAGCGTCGTCTCGATGAATGGGGTTTCGGTGGTCAGGTCCAGCAGCACGACCGACTCAGTCACGTTCTCCATGAGGATGCTTGTGGAGCCCTCGAAAAAAGGCACGTCCTCGTCAATGGTGAGGTAGTAGGTCCACGGAAGCTCGTCGGCGGGCATTCGGAACTCCAGCACCGACATAAAGTCCCCCTCGGCCAGCCCACCCGGATTGTCGCCGCCTGGAAACCCAGACGGGCGGTAAATAGTGGAAAGCTCCACGATGATGCGGATACCTCCGCCGGTCAGTGGGTTGATCCCGGAGCTGGCGCTGGCGCTCGCGGACGCGCCGAGACTTCCTGCTTGGGTGAAGTCAAACGCGTCGAACCCACCGCCGATGATGTCCGGATCGCCGCCCGTATTGCAAAACGCGCTTTCCACGACATCCCCGCCGTCGAAAACGTTGGCCGACCCCGATCCGCAGAACTCGTGCAGGACCACGTCAAACCCCCCGATGTCCCCCGCGCGGGCCACTCCATGGAGCAACGCCGTAAGCGCCAGACCCGTCATAATCGCCATGCGTCGCACGTCATTCGTCTCCGTCATTTCCTCATTCCCATCAAGGCACCTGTAAGCAGAAGGAGCAGTGTTCCGGGTTCGGGGACGAGAACCAGCATTTGGAAGACAGCTTCGTATTCTTTTCGGGAGCCGGGCCCCATGTTGCCCGCGCCTTCCATCATGGACGTGATGCGGATCAGATCACCGGTGTGCCCGCTGAGGGTCGTCTCGACGAACGGGGCTTCGGAAGTGAGTTCGAGAATGGTCAGAGACTGGGTGACGTTCTCCATGATGATGCTTGTGGAGCCCTCGAAGAAGGGAGAATCCTCGTCGATGGTGAGGAAGTAGTTCCAGGGCATCTCATCAGCGACCATGTGAAACTCGATCACCGACATGAACTCGCCGACCGCCATCCCACCTGGATTGTCGCCGCCTGGAAACTCTGACGGGCGGTAAATGGTGTTGAGCTCGACGATAATCGACAACCCGGTCCCGTCCAGAACGCTCATAGCGGTGGAGCCTGCTTTGGATTTCGCCTCGGCGCCGAAGACGCCCTGCTGCGATGTACGATCGACGGCGAGGAATCCCCCGCCGATGACGTCCGGGTCACCCCCCGTGTTGCAAAACGCCTCTTCCACCACCGGCCCCCCGTCGAAGACGTTGGCCGACCCCGATCCGCAGAACTCATGCAACGAAACCGGGATCTCCCCGCCCGACGTGCGCACGGCGACCGCAGCCACCATGAACAATACGAAGCCCGTCGAAATGAATCTCATTTACGCCTCCTTCCCGAACCCCGGGTTTCCACCGTACAGCCTACCCCGACGATCCCACGGAATGCACACCCAATCATCGACGACCCACTAAAAACAAAGAAAAACCACCCGGATGCGGCGAAAATCGTACTCAATTGAGAGTTTCCGCGCGAATCGAGCGCACGCTGTCAGAGTTGAAGCGCAGCCCCTAGCAGGCGCCTCGCAGTCCGAGCTACCCAGACCGCAGCGGGATGGGGATTCTCGAGCGGGACAAATAGACAACTGCCGTCCGACTAACGTCGCTCGACGAGGGCACGCTCGAAGAACGACATGATCCGCCCATACAACCGCGTCGTCACCAGCGGGTCGCGCACCATGTGCGTGAAGTCGCTGAGCACCAGCATCTCGTGGTGCTTGCCGGCTCGAAAAAGCGCGTCCGACATCTTGAGCGAGTGCATGAAGTACACGTTGTCGTCCGCGGTCCCGTGAATCACCAGCAGCGGTACCTCAAGATCCCCGCAGTACGTCAACACCGAGGACGCCTCATAGCCCTCCGCGTTCTTCTGAGGCAATCCCATGTATCGTTCGGTGTAGTGCGTGTCGTAGTCCATCCAGTCCGCGACAGGCGCCCCCGCGACCGCCGCGTGGTAAACGTCCGGCTCGCGCATGGCTGCCATGGCGGAGAAATACCCACCGAACGACCACCCGTAGATCCCCACCCGGTCAAGGTCCAGTTCGGGATATGCCGCCCCTAAACCCCGCAGCGCAGCCACCTGATCCGCCAGTGGAATGTCAATCAGATTGTTCTTGGTCACGCGTTCCCAGTCCCGACCCCGCCGCGGCGTCCCGCGCCCGTCGACCGCCACCACGATGAACCCATGGTCGGCGATCCACTGCTGCAGCAGGTACCGATCCGGCGACGCCCGAACCACCTGCGCGTGTGGACCGCCGTACACATACACGATCACCGGGTAGCGACAGTTCGGGTCAAAATTCCGCGGACGCACGAGCGCGGCGTGAAATGTGGGATTCCCGCACACCGTCGTCAGCTCAATGTTCGGCGTGAACGGCGGCGTCGCTCCCACCGGTTCCAGCCGGGCAATTTCCCCCCCATCCCGATGTCTCAGAACTCGCGACGAACGCCCATCCAAAGTGGCTGACGTTTGGAGGTGGACCGAGTGGTTTTCGGCGAACGTCATTCCATGGACGCCCCGACCGTTCGTGAGCCGCGTCGGTACGCCTGCGGCGGGGACCGCGATCCCCGTGGCGTGCGGATCGAATGGAATCCTAAACACGTGGGTTTCCGTCGGATCCGCACCGCCGGACACGAAAACGACCCCGCGATCCTCGTCCAGAGCGATGAATGATCCGTACCCGAAATCCGTTCCCGTCACCGGGGAGACCAGACGCCCCGTCACATCCCGAAACTCGAGTTGCCAAGCCCCGTTCCGCTCCGTCGTCCACAGAAAACCGCTCCCATCTTCAAGCCAGTGCGGCATCCTCTGGTCGAGATTGATCCACGCCTCGTCGTGTTCAGTCAGCAGCGACGTCGTGTATCCCGTCGCGGGATCGACCGTGAGCAGCGCGTGATCCGTTTGCTCGCGATTCTGCACCAGAATGCACAACGGCGCGTTCTTGCTCCAACGCACCGTCGCCAGATACGGGTACTTGCCCCCCGCCCACGCAACCCACGTCGTCTCGCCGCCCTCGACGGAGATCAAACCCAACCGGACGTCCGCGTTCTTCTTCCCCGCCCGCGGATAAGGCCACGTGTTCGGCGCAAGCTCGGGGTGCGTCGCATCCATGATGTGCATCACCTCGAGCCCGCTCGTGTCGGCCTGCTGGTAGGCGAGAGTCTTGCTATCCGGCGACCACCAGTACCCGGTCCGCCGACCCATCTCTTCCTGCGCCACGAACTCCGCTCGCGCATTCGTGATGTCGCCTCCGGCTCCGGTCGTCAGTTGCCGCTCCGCGCCGGTCGCCGTGTCGATCACGTACAGTTCGCTGTCGCGTACGCACGAAACGTATCGTCCGTCCGGTGAGAATCGGGCGTCGAGCGGGTAGCCGTGCTCGCTTTCCAATTCCGTCACCTCGCCGGTCTCGCGTTCGACGACGAACAGCCGGCCCGACAGCGGAACCAGCACCCGCGCCCCGTCCTCACTAAGCCGATACGACGCGATCCCCCGCGCCGACAGCCGCATCCGCTCCCGACGCGCCTTCTCCTCGATCGACAAATGCTCCTCAGCCCCGTCGAGAATCCCGTCGGCGTTCAGCAGAAGACGCTCCTCTCCGGTCCGCGTGTCTAGCCTGAACAGGTCCTGCACCGGTCCGTCCGCCAGCGATCGAAGGAACAACACCGCGCTGCCGTCGGGCACGATCCGGATCGACCGCGGCACGCCAAGCGAGAATCGCCGCGTGCGGGCGTATTGCTCCAGGAATGCGTCCTCGGCGATGCTCGGCGGACGTCGAGATCCGCTCCCCGCAACGCATCCCGTCACTGTCGATAGACCGATCACCAAAGCCAACCACTTCATAACGTCTCGTCCTTCACGACCGCACGTAATCCCGGCCTGACAATGTGGCGCCAACGTCGACGCCGAACCCGGACGCTACGTTAGACCAAAACGTCACCGATCACCACCACTTGCCGTGCAATCGGGCCCCGCACCGGATACGCTATCACCCATGGACGCCGTCGAGATGCTCTCGCCAAACGGGCTCATCGCCCGACACCTGCAACATTATGAATCCCGGCCGCAGCAGGTCGCGATGGCCGCCGCGGTACGCAAAGCCTTCGCCGACCGTGAGCACCTCATCGTCGAAGCCGGCACCGGCGTCGGGAAGTCCTTCGCGTACCTCCTCCCCGCCATCGAGCGCGTCACGCAACACAAAGAGCGCATCGTCATCAGTACCCGCACCATCGCGCTGCAGGAACAGTTGATGCACAAGGACATCCCATTTCTCCAGGACAATCTCCCCGTCACATTCTCCGTCGAACTCGTCAAAGGTCGCAACAACTACCTCGGCCTTCGCCGTCTCCAACGCGCCAGCCAGCGACAGCAACAACTGTTCGCCAACAAACGCGCCCGCCACGAGCTGTGGCGCATCGAGGATTGGGCCGCCAGAACCGCCGACGGCTCCCTCGCCGACCTCGATCCGCAGCCACCATGGGACATCTGGGACAGCGTCCGAAGCGAGCATGACAATTGCATGGGCCGACGATGTAAGCACTACGAGCAGTGCTTCTTCCAACGCGCGCGCCGTCGTGTCCACAACGCCCAGATTCTCATCGTCAATCACGCGATCTTCTTCTCCGACCTCGCCCTCCGCGCCCGGGGAGCAGCCATCCTCCCCGACTATACCGGCGTCGTCCTCGACGAGGCCCATAGCATCGAAAACGTCGCCGGCGACCACTTCGGTATCAGCCTCTCAGAAAGGCAGATCGACCACCTGCTCAACACCCTGCACCACGAAAAAACGCGGAAGGGCGTCCTGTCCGGCTGCGGCCTGCAGCAACTCGTGACCGACGTAACCGACGTCCGGCGGACGGCTGAGGTGTTTTTCGACCGCTTGGCGGAGTGGCGGTTTCTTCACGGCCGACCCAACGGAAGACTCACCGAACCACCCCCCGTGGAGAACGACGTGTCGACCGTGCTGCGCGGGCTCGCCATCAAGCTACGCGGCGCGCGCCCGCAGGTGCAGAACGAGGAGGACCGACGCGAGTTAGGCTCGCATATCGAGCGCGCCGAGGCGCTCGCGGGGCAATTCGACGGGATATTCGCTATGGAGCGGGAGGACTGGGTCTATTGGCTTGAGCTGGCCGGAAAGGGACGTCGCCGCATCACCATGAACGCGCGCCCCATAGACGTGAGCGAAATCCTCAAGCCGGCTCTATTCGACCGTCTAGACAGCGTGGTGCTCACCTCCGCCACCCTGACCACGCGGGAGAACGGCGGATTCAAGTACATCCGCGGTCGGCTTGGCTTCGACGAAGGCGCGGAACTGCGGCTGGGTTCGCCGTTCGATCATGCGGCGCAGATGACCGTCTGCGTCGAGGCAGCGCTTCCCGCCCCCAATAACGGCGACGACTTCATCCCCGCCGTCAGCGCCGCCATCGAAGAACACGTTCAATCCGCAGACGGAGGTACGCTGGTGCTGTTCACCAGCTACAACATGCTCAATCGTTGCGCGACGGAAATGGCGCCGTTTTTCGCGGAGAACGAAATCGAGCTCTTGGTGCAGGGCGGGGAGTTATCTCGATCCGCGATGCTCGACCGATTCCGCGGTGAGCTCCCAAGTGTGATCTTCGGGACGGACAGTTTCTGGGAGGGCGTCGACGTCCCAGGCCAAGCCCTCACCACCGTCATCATCGTGCGTCTCCCTTTTGCCGTCCCCGACCGACCCGAGGTCGAAGCCCGCATCGAAC
>JAJDDS010000617.1 GCA_029260195.1 Phycisphaerae bacterium | reverse complement strand
TCTTTAGACGCCCAAGCGCCAGCTCCGCTTGGCCGGTGATGTTGTTCAGTGGGTTGTTGATCTCGTGTGCGACACCGTCGGCCTGGAATCCCACGCTCGTCAATCGCTCGGATCGCACCAACTCGCGGCTTTTGGTCCGCACCTTGTCTTCGAGGTTGTGATAGAGCGTGTCAAGTTCCATAGCCATGGCGTTGAATTCGCGCTCGACCTCGGCGAACTCGTCGTCGCCGCTAACGACGACGCGCTCGTTGAACCGCCCGCTCGCCAACCCGCGGGCGCTGTCCCGCAGGCGCCGCACTGGGATGATGACGTCTCGGTAGTGCCACAGGCTCATCACTGCGGCAGCCACACCGATCGCCACCGACAGGATCAGCACAATGACAATCGTCGAGTGCATGGTCACGTCGGCCGTCCGTCGTGTGCGAACCATAGCTTCGTCGATCAGGCGGGCCGCCTGATTCAGCGATCGCAGCGCCACCTTCATCGACTCGCGTAGTTGAGCGAAGACCGTCGCATCGTGAGGAACGCGCGTGTCATCGTCCAGTGTGGCCGCTACCTCGCGCAGGACGTCGCCCGCTGCGCGCATCGCCGCCTCGGCTTCGTCCGGGTCGTGTTCCGCGTGCGCGCCTTGTTTGGCGTGCCGTGTAGCGCTGAACGCGTCAAACAAATCGAAGGCTTCCTCGAGCTTCTTCGCTACGCCGTCCACGTCAGGCGCTGCGGGGGCCAACAGAATCTGCGCATGCGTGACGTGGTATCGCGCCCGCTCGACAAGTCGAGCCGCGCGATACGCCTCGAACGCTCGCCCCACGTCTCGTCGCAGCCGATCAAGTCCCCAGACCATCCCCGCCACAAGCACCGTCAGGCTCACTGAAAGCGCGATCAGCCGGAGTTTCATTCGGCGACTCAACGTCATGGGACACCCTCGGCCGCGACTCCCCGCGGCGGGTCGCGATTATACCCTCCCCACACGGTTCCGATAACCGACACCCGTTTGACATGCGTGGAGGGCATGCGTATGCTGTGTTGAAAGATGAACGGAACTCAACCAACCAGTCGTAATCGGTTTTGGTGGTGGCGAAGTGCCATCGCCGGTGGTTGGGCTGCGTCCGTGTCTTGATCCAAGAACACAATCTTGACACAACCCCAAGACCCCGGCATCGCGTCGGGGTCTTTTTGTATCGGGATGCTTGGATGACGACGAGAATGGAATCGGTACCGTGTTTCGTGAATGCCGCGACTAACGAGCCGCGGGCTTCAGCCCGCGCGGCCGCCCGCGCAAGCTGAAGCTTGCGGCTCGCATCGTCGCGAAACGTGTGACACGCACTATGGGTGAATCGAAGGAAGCTGCCGGTTATCTTCGCTTCGCCACTCTGAATTCGCACAATGACCTTGCAAGACGCCATACAACACGTCGTCGCCGGCCGACACCTGAGCGAATCGGCTGCGCGCGACGTCGCGACGCTCATCATGGAGGGCGAAGCGACGCCGAGCCAGATCGCCGCGTTACTGGTCGGTCTACGGATGAAGGGCGAGTCGGTCGACGAGATCGCCGGCTTCGTGCGCGCCATGCGGGCGAAAGCCACGCCCGTACCCGTCGAGTTCGATGAGCTGATCGACACGTGCGGTACCGGTGGGGACGGGTCGGGCACGTTCAACATCTCGACGGTGGCTGCGTTCGTCGCCGCCGGCGCGGGCTGCAAAGTCGCCAAGCACGGCAATCGATCGGTATCGAGCCGGTGCGGCAGCGCGGAGGTGCTCGAACGGCTAGGCGTCGACATTGAGCAATCTCCGCAGGAGACGGCTGACAACATCCGCGACATTGGTCTCGGGTTTCTTTTCGCGCCGATGTACCACGGCGCCACGCGTCACGCCGTGACCCCCCGCCGCGAGATCGGCGTCCGCAGTATCTTCAACATCGCAGGCCCTCTGACCCATCCAGCCGGCGCCAAACGGCAGGTCATGGGCGTGTTCGACGGTGACCTCACCGAGCCGCTGGCTTGCGTGCTGCGGAATCTGGGGTCGGTGCATTGTCTCGTGCTTCATGGCGACGACGGGCTCGATGAAATCACGCTCGACGCGCCGACGCGGATTAGTGAACTCAAAGACGGTGAGGTGCGTACATTTCGCGTCACACCGGAAGACCTCGGACTCGATCGCGTCCCGCTCGATCAGTTGCAAGGCGGCGACCTCGACGAGAACGCCCGGATCGCGACGTCCGTTTTGCGTGGCGAGAAATCTCCCGCCCGCGAGATCGTCCTCGCCAACGCCGGCGCCGCCATCTATGTCGGCGGGCGTGCCGAATCTTTGCGTGAAGGCGTTGTCCGCGCCGCGGAGTCGATCGACTCCGGGCAAGCGCTGGCCATATTGGAAGCGCTACGCCGACCCGTCATCGCCGGGTCGTTCCTCCCCGCCATCCTTCAACACAAAGCCAAGGAAATCGCGCGCGGAAAGTACAACGGGTTCGACGGGCCATGCGACGATTCACCCCCGCGATCGTTTCGCGACGCACTCCGTGACGACGGAATCTCGATCATCGCCGAGTTCAAACGAAACTCACCCTCGAAAGGCATGCTTCACCCCCACGCGAAACCTGGCGATGTCGCGCGCTGCTACGCCGAGAACGGGGCGGCTGCCCTCTCCGTTCTGACCGACGAGACCTTCTTCGGCGGGACGGTGTCCGACCTGGCGGACGCTCGTGCCGCCGTCGCCCTGCCGGTATTGCGCAAGGACTTCATCCTCGACGCGTTTCAAGTTCACGAAGCGCGCCACGCCGGTGCGGACGCGATCCTGCTGATCGTCCGCGCTCTGGACGCCGGCCGCCTGCGCGACCTACTGCAACTCTCGACGGACTTGGAAATGGACACGCTTGTCGAGATTCATGACCGCGACGAGCTACGCGTCGCTCTCGACGCCGGGGCGCGGATCATCGGCGTCAACAACCGAAACCTCGACACGTTTGAGGTTCGGCTCGAGACATCCCTCGAGCTGCGCCCGTTGATCCCCTCCGAATGCGTCGCGGTGGCTGAGAGCGGCATACGGACTCCTGACGATGTCTCCCGCCTGCGCGACTTGGGGTTCGACGCGATTCTCGTGGGCGAAGCGCTGATGACGGCGATCGATCCGGGTCTAATGCTCCGCGAGCTGAGAGGTGCCAACCGATGACACGCGTCAAGATATGCGGCATCACGAGTCTCTACGACGCCCGGCTTGCCACGAACGCCGGCGCCGACGCGCTCGGATTCGTCTTCGCGCCGTCAGCGCGCCGCGTCGCACCGGATACGGCGGCCTCGATCATCGACCGGCTGCCTCCGCTGATCACCACGGTGGGCGTTTTCGTCGACGCCACAACCGCGGACATCGAGTCGGTCATCTCGCAGACGAAGATTCACGTTGTTCAGCTTCATGGTGTGGAGGGTCCGGAGGATTGTGCGGCGATTGCCGCGCCGGTCGTCAAGCGATTCCGAGTGTCACCCGATGACACCGCGTCCGACATCGTCAGCCGTGTGGCGGGATACGACGTGTCCGCTTGTCTGCTCGACCCCGGCGCCGGCAGCGGAGAGACGTTTGCGTGGTCCCTCGCCCGAGCGGTCGCCGGACCCGTGATCGTCGCGGGGGGGCTGAATCCCGCTAACGTGCGCGCCGCCGTCGCGGCGGTGGAACCGTACGGTGTGGACGTGTGCTCCGGTGTGGAGTTCCGCCCCGGTATCAAAGACGCCGAGAAAGTCCGCGCGTTTGTGCGGGCGGTGAGGGAACAGGATGTCGCCAACCGCAGCACGACGAATATCGCCTGACGCGCGCGGGTACTTCGGCGATTTCGGGGGCCGATTCGTCCCCGAAACGCTGATGCAAGGCCTCTACGACCTGGAAAAGGCCTACGGCGATCTACGCGCGGACGCAGAGTTCAAGAGCACGTTCGAAGATCTCCTTCGCCGCTACGTCGGCCGGCCGACGCCGCTCTACTTCGCCGAGCGTCTCACCCGTCACTGCGGCGGCGCCAGGATATACCTCAAACGCGAGGACCTCGCCCACACCGGCGCCCACAAGATCAACAACGCCATAGGCCAAGCCCTACTCGCCAAGCGTATGGGCAAGCAGCGCATCGTGGCGGAAACCGGCGCGGGGCAGCACGGCGTCGCGACGGCCACCGCCTGCGCCCTGCTCGACGTCGAATGTTGCGTCTACATGGGTTCCGAGGATGTCGAACGACAGCGGATGAACGTGCTGCGCATGAACCTCCTCGGCGCCGAGGTCCGCCCCGTCGACGCCGGAAGCAGGACGCTCAAGGACGCGATCAACGAAGCCATCCGCGACTGGGTGACAAACGTTGACACTACGTGCTACGTCATCGGCTCCGTCGTCGGACCCCATCCGTATCCGATGATGGTGCGCGACTTCCAATCCGTCATTGGTCTCGAAGCCCGCGAGCAGATCGCGGCGGCTGAGAGACGACTCCCCGACGGAATCGTCGCCTGCGTCGGCGGCGGGTCCAACGCGATGGGCATGTTCCACGCGTTTCTGGACGACGACGCCCCGCTCATCGCCGTCGAAGCCGCGGGCCTTGGCTGTGACACCGACCGTCACTGCGCCACGCTCGGCGCCGGCCGCGTCGGCGTGCTCCACGGTGCCCGCAGCTATCTCCTTCAGGACGCCGACGGCCAGGTATCGCCCACGCACTCGATCTCCGCCGGGCTCGACTACCCCGGCGTTGGACCCGAACTGGCCTACCTCAAGGAATCAGGCCGTATCACCTGCGCCAGCGTCACTGACAGTGAAGCGCTGGATGCGTTCACACTGCTGTCACGAACCGAGGGCATCATTCCCGCCCTCGAAAGCGCCCACGCCGTGGCCCACGCCGCGCGACTGGCGGTGGACATGCCCGACGACAGTGTCATACTGATCAACCTCTCCGGCCGGGGAGACAAGGATCTCGAAATCGTACAACAGCGAGTCGAACCATGACGCGATTACACACGCGGAGAAACCGCGACATGATCGGCGAGACGTTTCAACACCTCCGCAGGCGCAACGAACTGGCGCTTATCCCCTACGTAACAGCTGGGTTCCCGACGCTGGACACCTCGATGGAAACCCTCGCGCGCATCGCC
>JAJDDS010000616.1 GCA_029260195.1 Phycisphaerae bacterium | reverse complement strand
GGTGGTCGAGCTGTTTGCGGGCGCCCCATCGGCGCAGTCGAAGCCGATCGCCACGGAAAAAACAAACGGATACGGAGACTTCGCCCTGCGACATGAAGGGAAACTGAGCGGAAAGCACGTGGTCGTCTTTCGAAAGGACGGGTACACGCGCACCGAGCGAGAGGTGGAAATCGTCGAGGGCGCTCCGCCGCCGTTCGTCGACTTGATCCTACCCGGTGGAACGAGTCTCTCCGGGGTGGTGACTGGCGGAATCGAAGGAACGCCGGTGGCGGGCGCGCGGGTACGAGTTGAAGCAGCCGGCCGTGATTGGAATACGGTGACCGGTGCGGATGGGACGTTCACCTTGGAGCGAGTGGTCCCAGGAGCGGGGGCGCTGTCGGTGCGAGCCGACGGGTTCGCGCGTCACCGCGACACGTTCGAATCGTTGGATGTGTCGAAGCCGGTGCGCGTGAAGCTGGGGCTTGAGCGGCGGTGCTCGATGATCGTCAAAGACTGGCGCGGAACGCCGATCGGCGAGGTTCGCGTGGACTGCCTTGATGACCACCTGAACGATCGCTGGTCGGGGACGAGCGACGCGCGAGGCATCGTCGAGTTTCGCGGGCTGTCACCCGAGTCCACGTCACTGCGGGTGCGATTGACGCATGCGAAGTATGTGTCGGACGCGTGGTACGATCGAGACGTCTCGCTGCCCGAGGGAACGGGTGAGTCTGAGCACGTGTTGACACTCCTCACCGCCGGAAGCGTTGCGGGGCGAATCGTCGAGGTGGGGACGGAGCGATCGTTGAACGGCGTTCGCGTAACCGTGGGTGCGGACATGAACCGTCCGCAGCCGCGAGGTTGGACGGACATGGAAGGCCGTTACACGATCGCAGGCGTTCCACCCGGGAAAACAGTGGTGACGACCTATCTGAGAGGGTCGTCGCCCGAGTTAGCGATGGTGGTCGTACAACCGAACGAGACATCCACAGTCGACCTGAAAATGGGCGTATCGCGGGAGGCTGCGGGCGCCGTCGTGAACGCCGATGGCCAGCCCGTACCCGGGGCGTACGTGTTGGCGACCCGGTGGCGGGGACACCAGACGCTCGGGTTGCACGCGATGACGGATGACGCGGGGAGGTTCGGGTTCGATACAATCCCGAGTGACTCGTTCGCCGTGTCGGTGAGCGCGACGGGATACGAATCGCTCGAGGATCAGGAGATCACCCCGGGGAAGTTGGACCATCGGTTCGAGTTGGCGCGCGCGACGCGGCAGCCAACCGCAATGCAGGGACTGAAGGCCGGCGACGCATTTCCAGATGTCGAACTGACGACGGTCGACGGCAAGACACTCAAAATCGGTGATCTATTGGGCAAAACAGTGCTCGTGGATTTCTGGGCAACGTGGTGTGGTCCCTGCGTCGTGGAGATGCCGGAACTCGTGCGTCTGCACGACAAGTACGGCGGCCGGGACGACTTCGTGATGATCAACGTCAGCATCGACGCCGACGGGAGCGAGCGGGCGGTGTTGCGGTGTATCAAGCAGAAGAAGCTGACCTGGATGAATGTGTTCGGGAGCAAGGCGGGCGCGCGGAAGCTGGCGGACGATTGCGGCGTTAGCTACGTACCGCGGAAGTACCTCGTCGGGCCGGACGGAAAGGTCCTGCTGCCCGAACTGGGGGGAATGAAGCTGGATGAGACGATCGCGGAGCATCTGAAGCCATCGAAGTCCGCGCCGGCATCCGGGAACGGGACCGAAACGCCCACGAAAGACTGACGCCAACACCGGCGTTCGCCCCGCGCGCGATCAATCAACTGTCCTCGCGCTCTCTGCGATTCCGCGGTTGATCGTCTTCCGCGAATGGTCCTCGCCTTGCCGAAGTGATTCGCCCGTTTATTCTCGATTTTTCCCGATTGGAGTGCGCGCTCTGCGCGCAAACCTCGTTAATACTTATGGAGGGGCGGTTATCCCGGGAAGGCGATCGGATCGCCTGTGAGGGCGGCTTGCATGCCTGTCCACGGCCGCGGTGCGCGCGGCGGCGATGGAAAGGAGCGATGTGGCACTACATTTGGAACGCGGAATAGCGACGCAGCCGCTTGATTTGACCGATGTGGTCACGGCTGAAGGAGGAACTCGGTCATTTCCCGGTGAAGGCGATTTGCCAGAGGCCGAAGTCGATCAGGTCGACGTCGGAGTCGGCGTCCATGTCCGCCCACCGGCAGCCGGGTCCGGCATCGACGCCGGGGCCGCTGTTGGCGGCGCACTCGGCGAAGTAGCGGTAGTCCACCCCGTCCACGTCCCCGTCGATGTAGAAGTCCCCGCCCCCGTCCTGCGGAATCACCCCAAACCGCACGTAATCCCACTCGTTCGTACTCTCGTCAAACCAGACACTCGAACCCCAGATGATGATGCCCGCGACGTTCGGAAAGTCCGTCTCCGGAACTCCGGAGTCGACAACCACACCATCAACGAAATGCCTGTAGAGCTGATCTCCGTAGTTCTCGACCCGATACACGTGGAAGTCGTTCGGGGCGATGTCGACCCAAACAAAAGGAAACTGATTCCCGCGCCAGATGCGGACCTTGTCTTCGGTGATGTTGAAGTGATTGATGACGCTTGCTCCCGCCGTATTCAGTACCGACCCGCCCACTCCGGGGATCTCGCTGTTTGGCGCACTGCTACGGCAGCGCCATTCGACGAAGAATGGA
>JAJDDS010000615.1 GCA_029260195.1 Phycisphaerae bacterium | reverse complement strand
CGTCGGCGCTGGGCGCGATCGCCGAGCCGGTGTGTCCGGGGCCGTGATACATCGGTCCGAACGTGCGCGCGAGGCGCTGCGGGGTGTCACTTTCGGCGCCGGCAGGCGGCACGAAAGTCAAGGCGATTCCGAATTGAACGGTGATGATCAGTAACGACGTTCGCGTAGTCATGACGGTGTCCGTGATGTCGAGTTAGCGAGGCTCGGCGCACGAGGACACGCCCTTGGCACGCGAGCGACCACACCATCATTGTATGAAAACGCGACGCCGGATCAAAGGCGCAAGCTGCGCGTGGTGACCGATGATGGTACACGGAAGACGATCGTCCCGCCGATGAGCAGCAGGATGGTCATCGTCGCGACGCCCCATTCCGACACCGTCGGAATGCCCGGAAGGGCGTCACAGACGGGTACGAACACGCGCAGGTCGTCAATGGCAGCCTCGACGATCGATCCTCCGCCGATGTCGGCGGCAACAAATCGAAGCTTCACTTGAGACGACGCCGCGACGAAATTGCTAATGACGAACTCGTGATGGACCCACCCGCCGGTCGTTCCCGGGCCGACCGGGCCGAGGGTCTCCACGTTCGTCCAGTTGGCGCCGTCGTCATTCGAGATGTCGACGATGAAGATATCGTCCACGGTGGCGTTTCCGTTGTTGACGTACCACCGCCAATAGCCAACGCGGGTAGCGGCGTCGGTGACGTCCATCAGTGGAGTCGTCAATGTCGTGAATCCACCGTCGATGTCGTTTTCGCCGATGCCGCCACCGACCGTTCCCTGTCCGGTCACGTAGCAGACCGTCCCGGGATCGGGCGTGTGGTCGTCCTCGGGTTGAGCGGCCGTACCGTTCGGATCCACCCGCGTCCAGATGCCGGTCGTCGCCGTGTCCCCCGCGTCACCGGCTGTCCAACCAGTGTCGACTTCGATATCGTCGGCAACCAGAACATCAATGCTCGACACTGCGAGCGCGGTGTAAACGCTCGCCGGAGCGTCGACCGGGTCGGTGATGACAAGGCCCGCGGCGGTCGAGGCACTGACGTAGTAGGAAACAGTCTGCCCGCAAGGCACGGCGGGGAAGACGGCGTTGAACGAGCCGCCGGACACGTGCGTCAGCGGTGTGGCGGCGAACCCACCGCCGGTGTCATAGTGGAGCATCGCTGTGGTCGTCTCGACGGTCGCGCCGCACACTCCGGCGATGTCGACGAGTATCGTCGTGCCCCCCTCGGGATCGACGGTGTCCGGCCGTCCGCTCGGATAGTCGTAAGTGAGTGATCCGGCGGCCAGCGCCGCGGATACGTCCACGACGAACAGGCCACGATCGATGTCACTGACAATGACGTTCCCGCTGGGGAAGTAGGGGTAGGTGCTCCAGGCGCCGCTGAACACAGGGGATTCGCTTTCCGGGTGGGAGTCGAACCAACCGACCTGCACCGCGTTCACCGGATCATCTGTGCAGAAAATACGTAGCCCGCTGGTGTAGTTGGCTTCGTACACGAGTCCGTCGCGGAGGTACAGGTTGTGGTCGATCGAGCTCGGACTGGATGTGAAATCGCCGAGGTAAACGGGGTTTTCGAGGGTCGTGATGTCGAAGACCGTCGTTCGAGGAATGGCGTCCAATTCGTCGTTGACGTAGAGGTATTGCAGGTCCTCCGTCCAAACCTGGTGGCAGTATTGCGCGCCGGGGTAGGGTGTGCTGGAAATGAGAAACGTGTTGTTCTTGTCGGTGACGTCAATGATGTCGATAGCGCCCAGGTTTGCGGCGCCGCCGAACATGACCTCGCGCCCGGCGTAAGGACCGCTACTGTACGTAACAATCTGAACGTCGTGCTGGTAGTGGCCGGTCCAGACGCCGACCTCAACGGGATTCGTGGGGTCGGCGAGATCAAAAATCACATTGGTCCCGCTCCCACCACTAGAGCCGGACGTGTAGAGGAATCCACTGTCGGTGTCGACCGCCACGTTGTGGCTTCGAGACGGAGTCGGAATCGTTCGGATCAGCGAGATGTTGCCGTTGTCGACGTCGGACAGATCGACAACCTGGATACCGACGGCCGGACAACCGTTTGTGTCCGTCACGACATACGCGGTATCCTGGTAGACCTTGACGTCACCCCAAAGACAACTGTCGTGCAAAATGGAGCCAATAATGACCGGATTGACGGGATCGGTAATCTCGACGACGGACATTCGATCGTCAAGCCCCATCAGCGCGTACTCCCGCCCGGACGCCGAGACGTAACCCCAGCAGTCGTTGCCGCGTTCCACAAACGGCCCGAAGTCCGTCAGCGATACCCAGCTTAGCATCAGAACGCCTTGGGCATCGAAGGGTCCGCCGGGAACGTCAATCAAACCGTCGGCGTTGGCGGCGATCGGGGAGCCGGTGTGTCCGGGGCCTTGGTAAGCGAGGCCGACGTCGCGCGCGAAACGGTCGCGGGATGGGTCCTCGGCCGAAACCGGTTGGACGATCGCCGGCACGAGACCGAACTGCGTTATCAAAACATACCTCAGAATCCGTGCGCTCATCAGTCGCTCCTCGTCCATCGAACGAATGGGGTTCGCGGAAATCACGCTGGAACGGCCCGGCTCCCTGCCCCGTCCACGCTGGTACGAGCCTGATGGTACGAAAAACGGAGGGCAAATGGAAGGCGTAGAGGGAATCGTCAGGACCAGTCGCGCTCGTAAACGACGTGCCCAGAGGGCACCATGCCCAACGCCCGGTAGGTTTCCATCGCGGACTCATTCCCGCGCTCGACGTAGAGGCGGAGGCCGCGCACGTCGTCGCGTGCGGTAGCGCGGGTCTCGACGAAACGATAGAGCCCGCGGAACACTCCGCCGCGGCGGTGGTCGGGGTGGACGTAGACGCTTTGGAACCACCAAAGCCATCCATCGCGCCAGTCGCTCCACTCGAACGTGACCATGCATTGGCCGACGACGACGCCGTCGCGCTCGGCGATGAAGTAGTCACACCAGTCGGGGTGGTCGAGCGCCTTGGCGGCGCCGCGACGGAGGGTGGCTGCGTCGAGCTCGAGGTTCTCGGTCTCGAGCGCCATCGCGGCATTGAAGGCAACGACGGTGTCGAGGTCCGACGGACGGGCTGGGCGGATGGTGAGTTCAGCCGTCATTGCGATGGGGAACTCTCAGATCGGTATCGCGGGGCGATGGCGACGTAGGGGCGATTGAGAAGCCTCTTGATGAGGATGATCTCGCCCATGTCGTTGCCCTCGATGGCGTGCCCGACCCACTGGAGCAGGTAGCTGACGGCGATCACACCCGTCGGTCGCCACCAGATGTCCCACCGCCACATCGCGAGTTGCCAGACACCGAGCAGCAACCCCCAGATCAAGAGCGGGATGCCGACAGCGTGCAGCCATCGGGAGACCGGGTGGCGGTGGCGCTCGAGCCAGTCGTGAATCCAGGCGGACATGAGCGTATCGTAGGATCGAGCGCCGCGGTAGACAAGCGGGGTCGATTCGTCAGTTGCCACCTGTCAAATTGGCATGCGGCGGGTCGGATTGGGGGCGGTGCTGCCAACGTGGCAGGTGCGCCCAGTCGGAGCCGTCGCCCATGGCGGCCCGTAACATTATGCACCATAACAGGTTACGATAGCGACATGGGGACGATCGGTTTGGCGCGTCACTTGCTCACGTTCAGTACAAAGCCGGTCCGTCTCGGCGACGCGAAATCCCCATGAAACGGGGGCTGCGAATCGGGCGACCACCGGCGATGGACGGTCCGCGACAAGCGGATTCTACCTTGAACCCAGTAATGGAGAGCATCAGCGATGGCGGTCAAACAACTCGC
>JAJDDS010000614.1 GCA_029260195.1 Phycisphaerae bacterium | reverse complement strand
CCGCAGGCGCCTGCGGGAATGGCGCAGCGGCTCATCGCTGGGAGTTGGCGGTCAGACATGCGCTACCGCAGGCGTTTCACGGCGGCGTCCAAAACCGAATCGGTCTGCCCGATCAGGTCCGTCGGCGTCGGGCGTACAATGACGTCGGGCGTGATCCCGTTATCGTTGTAGAGGCGTCCATCGGGCTGATAGGACACCATCGACGACAACTGCACGCGGAAGCCGCTGTTCAAGAGGGTCGCGATGTTCTTGGCGCGCCCGTCACCGCCACCGCTGGGCTCGCCCATCAATGTCACGCCGGCGCGCCCTTTAAACGCACTAAGTAAGACCTCGGTATCGGTGAGGCAGGCTGCGTTCATCAATACTACGACGGGTTTGTCGTAGTGGTAGTACGCGGCGGACTTTCGCGGCGCCAGGACGAAGTAGTGCAGTGGGCTGTACCCGGCGCTCGGCCGCCCCCACTTGGGTCTGAACGTCTTTTGGAACTTCTCGATCATCAATCGCTCGCGTGCATTCCAGTATCGCGACGACACCGGGTACAGCCCGGCATCGGCCAGATAGCCGTCAGGAAGATTGGGGTCCTTTCCGGGCGGTATGCGGGCGGCGGCGACGTTGGCGACGAACGGAGCTTCGTCCGTTGCCATGAAGAATGGGAACAATGCCCGGATCTGCTCGCGCGAGCCGCCCATGTTGTCGCGCAGGTCGATGACGAGCCCCGTGGTCTCCCGCATTGCAGCCATGGCTTCCATGACCGTCTTGATGGATCTGGGGTGGCGGGGCATTTGGGAAATGCGCAAGTAGCCGATGTTCCCGTCGCGCGTGTCGAATTGAACGGGTCTCTTGCGTTTGGGCATCGGGGGGTTCGCGGCGACCGGCATGGTGAACTGTCGTGTCGTGGATCGATCGGCGGATTCCAACTCGATCAGAATGGTCCCCTTATCTTGCAGGCCCAGTTCACTTCGGACGTATCCGACGAGCATGCCATACCTCGTGAGTATTTGCTGCCTGAATGGCGTGGACGCTCGGGCGATGATGCGCCGAGCCACCGACATCCAGCGATCGATCGGAACATCGTCCAAGGTCTTCAAGTAGGGATACGCTTCGTCGAGATAGCGCTTCTCGCGTGCGGAGTAGGCGACGATGCGGTCGCCGTCGTACGCCAGCATGAATGGCGTATACCCGGGTGGCAGGAACATGACCCAGGGGATCATGCGGTTGGCGTTCACGTCGGAATAGCGGTTCAATCGCGTGTTCGGGTCTCCGAACAGCGCCAGGAATTTTATCAGCTGCGTCGCGAGCGCCCCCCGCGAGATACCGTCCCCGAGTTCCAATCGCATCGTGTCCAGGGCGGCCTGAAAATCCACGGGACGCCGCTTCAGATACGCGAAGCGGTTGAGCAGATGCCATTCCAGGTCGTCCAGATCCTCAGCCACGCGCTTCGCCGAAAGGATCTCCTCGGCCCACGGTTTCGAGCATTCGACGCGAGTCGTCAGGTCCACGAAATCGACGTGCGCCGCGTCACGATGTTCACGGTCAATTTCGGGGGCGCCGACGATCCAAAGGGACTCGTCCTGGTCACCGTGGTTTGCTAAGACGATGGCTTCGCGGTTGGCCGTCGTCATCGCCACGTCCGTCATTCGCCTCGTCTCACCTGTCTTGAGTTCCTTGAGCTCGAGCGCCACCGTAGGCCCGGGCGGCTGATCCATCGTGGACATGGCTTCGACGAGATCCTCATCGAAGAACTCCCGCCAGCGCTCCACCTTGAGTTTGCGGCAGTGGTCGAGGATGCTCTGAATCGGGAGGTCGTTGATCGCGACGAGTTCGTACCATTGATCTCGGACGAGGACTTCGGGCGCCACGTCCTTCCAGCGGATATACTCGAAGGGCGAGCTTTTGGTGGACTCCTGACCGAAGGCGAACAACGGAATCAGAAGGGACAGTGTGAGCGACTTACTGATTGTGTTTTTCATAGGCATCATCTCTTGATCGGACCGCAGGCGTCAGTCCAGCAGTTCGTAATGGAAATTGCGTTTGCGCGGCTGCCATCCGGCGTCCGTGATCAACGCCCGGATCTCCGCCTCGTTCAGCGAATAGGTTGTCCCCGCGGCTGAGACGACGTTCTCCTCCATCATGACCGAGCCCATGTCGTTGGCGCCGTGGAACAGCGATAACTGCCCGATCTTCGGCCCCTGCGTGACCCAACTGGACTGAATGTGCGGGATGTTGTCCAGGTAGATACGGGCGATGGCCAGCGTCTTGAGGTACTCGTTTGCGTCAGCCAGGACCAGGTGTTCCCCGTCGGGCTCGCCGTCGTAGTCCGGCGGAAACTTCTTCAACCGTCCCAGCGGCGTGTCCCCGGGTTGAAACGTCCAGCAGATAAACGCCGTGAACCCGCCGGTCTCGTCCTGCAACTCGCGAATCAGGCGCAAGTGCTCAAGGCGGTCCGGGATGGTCTCGATGTGGCCGAACATCATCGTGATGCTCGTCTTCATCCCGATCTTGTGCGCCTCGCGGCAGATATACACGTATTCGTCGGTCCGTGTCTTGCCGATCCCGATCCGGTCGCGCACCCGATCCACCAAAATCTCCCCGCCTCCGCCGGGGATCGAATCAAGTCCAGCCTCTTGCAGTCGCAGGAGCACGTCGCGCGCGGGCATATTGAATACCTTCTCGAAGGCGAAGATTTCAGGCGGGCTCAACGCATGCACGTGAACGCCGGGGTATTCGCGTTTGATGAACCGCATCAGGTCGAGATACCAGTCGAACGGCAGCAGTTCCGCAGGGACCAATCCACCCTGCATCAGCACCTGCGTCCCGCCGATGGCGAGCAACTCCTCGATCTTGCTGCCGATTTCCTCGAACGACAGTACGTACCCGTCCGGCAGGTCCTTGCGCCCGGATTGCATCCCGGGTGGGTCGGCTTTGAAATTGCAGAAAATGCACTTGGCGGTGCAGTAATTGGCGTAGTTGATGTTGCGGTCGACGACGTAGGTACGGTAGGGCTCGGGATGCTTGTTGAGCGTCACGGCGTGCGCACGTCGCCCGAGTTCGTGTATCGAGCAATCGCGATAAAGCGCCAACGCATCGCCCTCGTCGATGCGACAACCCGTGCCCGCTGATTCCACGTTTGACGCCAGGATCATGCGACCACCGCCTCGCTCGGCGCCGGCTGCGGGTCGTCGTCGCCAGCCAATTCCAGAAACCGCGCCATCCCCCGCCGGTGACGTTCCTGCATCGTGAAATCGAGGTACGCGGTCAGATACAACCGCGCCAGATCGGTCGGCCAGCCAATCCCCGGAGCGTGCTCGCTCGCCAGATCCGCCGCCCGGGCGACCCCCGCGTCCCGAGCAGCCGCCAGGATCGGCGCCGCCCGCTCCACAATTCCCGGATCGTTCGTCGCCCAGGCTGCGAATACGAACGGCAGCCCGGTTAGGGATTTCCACGTGGCACCGAGATCGATCTGCGTAGAGAATTCGTCCATCCCCAACGGCGGGTCGATCACCTTGTCGCCGATCAGCAGGACTGCTTGGCACTCTGCCAGCGTCTCAGCCGTGGCATCCGCTGCCCGAAACGGTACCGTCTTTAGCGCGCGGTCATACTTCTCCCGCCACAGCACGGACGCCAACGCCACCGACGAGTGCGAATCGCAATCCACGTGCAACCGCGTAACGTCGGCAGGGTCCACGCGCGAGAAGACCCGCACCGTGAGCGTGGCTCCATCGCAAGCGATGCACCCGTCACCCACGATCGTCCAGTTGCGTTCGTGGCGCACGGTGTCAATCACCGGCACCAGCGCGACCTCGACCTCGCCGCGTTCCAACATTCCCGGCAATTCCGCCGGAACCGCGCGCACCAGTGTCACGTCCGGATCGGTGTCCAGCGCGTGCGTGAGCGGCAGGGCGTTCAGAAAAGAGACAGCCCCCACGCGAATCGTCGTGGGGTCAGAAGATGCGTTGTCCGCCATGCGTCGATCACTCCCCTCGATCACCGGCCAACCACGCCGACCGGCGACCGGCCCGCGGATTATAGTCTCCCCGCCGGCGTCTCGCCAATCCGTCCCTCGCTGTCGTTCCGAACTCCCGCCGGTCATTCCCTCGCCCCCTGTCATTCCGAGCGCAGCGAGGAATCTTGCCGGCACCGCATCCCCGCGCCCCAAGCCGTCATCCCTCAGCAATGAGACCTCTGCAGCTTCCGGCTGGTAGCTAAGAACTGACAGCTCCACCCCCTCCTCGTTTGACGCGACTGCCCCCCGCAAGTAGCTTCCCCGCCATGTTCCACCTCACGCC
>JAJDDS010000613.1 GCA_029260195.1 Phycisphaerae bacterium | reverse complement strand
AATGCGGTGGCGGCGGACGTGTTGGGCTTGAGCGAAGGGCAAGCGGGCGGGCCGTTGTCAGCCATCGTGGGGCGACAGTTGATTAACGTCGATTACAGCGGTCGGTCGATTTACGTGGGCTGGCGCAACCGAGACAACCTGCCGCTTGTAGAGCAGTTCCAGATTTCGGGCTTGATGGATCGGGACGTCATCGAAGCCCATCTGTCCGATGCGACGATTGAGCAACTGTCCAACGAAACGCCGGGTGATCCGTGGGTGACGGTGATTAGCGGCGGGCCGGGGAATGACATTATCCGCGGCAGCCAGGGTCGTGACCGGGTCAACGGCGGACCGGGCAGCGATCAACTGTACGGGTTCGGCGGGAACGATCGCATCTGGGGAGCGGAGTTTGGGGCCGATCCGCTTGACATCGACCAACTGTTCGCCGGCGGCGGCAATGATGATCTCGTCGGCGGGGCGAACCAGACGCAGTTTTACGCGTGGTCGATCCATCCCGAGGTGTTAGCCGGGTTGGTGTCGTCGTTCGACGTCGAGAGTTTCCTGGCGGCTGGACCGGGCGTTGATTTCGGCGTGGTGGTTGATGATGCCGGCGCGCTGCAGTTGGACGACGGCAGCGGCGCGTTCGAATTCGAAGACACCGGCCTGAACCGCATGCTGGGGTCGGAGGCCGAGTTCGCGACGGACTACTTCTTCGGCGGCAGCGGGCTGGACTTCATGTTCGGAAACGGCGGGGGCGGTGAGACGGGAGACCGGCTGATCACCCGCCAGGGCGAGCTGTTCCAGGACGAGGACGGCGAGCTGTTCAGTGACGACGCCTGGAAAGAATACGCCCGAAGCACGGACCAGGTCTGGTACCTCGGTGCCAGCGCGACCGACGATACGATCGAGGTGGATTTCGTCACCAATCCGTACAATCCGTTCTTCGGGCGACACATCGTGACGCTTAGCACTGACGGTTCGTTCGACCCGTTGTTCAGCGGGTTCGACAACGCAACGGCCTACGACGGCGGCGGCGATCCCACGCACGAGGGCGTGGACGAGGTCTACGAGGCTGAGTCGGAGTTGGCGGTCGAACCGGAGCTGGTGGACGAGGATACCGGCGAGCCGGACCTCGGCGCGGTGCCGATGGACACGCACGACCGCCTCATCGATCCGTTCGAGTTGACGCCGTACGATCTGATTCAAGAGCTGCTGGGCGAGGAAGATTTCCTGGCCATCATCATCGACGCGCTGGGCGGCGACGACGAGGTCATCGTTGGCGAGACCGTGCAGGTGTCGGTGTGGGTGGACGCGGGCGCGGGCGACGATCTGGTGGTGATCGAGCCGCAACTGTCGTTCCTGCCCGATCTGACCGATCCCGTGGGCGAGCGCAACGATCAGTTCATCGCCGCGTACCCGTTGGGAGAGGTCAATGGCGACGGCGAGATTACGCAACCGATCGGCTTGGACAACTCCGTCTTCAGCGGCCTGACGATCGACAGCGCCCAGGCGAACAACCCGGACATCGACTGGTACCGGTTCCTGATCTCCCCCGACACGCCCACGACGCCGGGAGATGAGCTGCAGTTGATCCCGCTGCATGACAACGACGACCTGAACCTGCAATTCTCGCTGGCGGACGATGAGGGCAATCCCGAGGGCGAGACCGCGGTCATCGGCACCGTCCCGCTGCCGGCCGACGGGCGGCTCGAATCCGACGCCGTGTTCACGCTGATCACCGACCCGGTGGTTGTCACGGCTGCTTCGACGGCGGAGAACGACACGCGATCCGATCTGATCAACGACATCAACACCGCCATCACCTCGCCGAACTTCAACGCCTCGCTGGTGGACGAGCGGCTCCGTATTGAGACGCTGGGGGCGGGGCCGGGCGGCAACGTCAGCATCTTGAACACCAACCTGGTGACCAACGACGTGCTCGGCCTGATGAACAATCATCCGCAGGTGGTGGTGCCGCTGCTCAGCGGGCTGGAGACAAGCCTCGGCGGTGAGACTTGGCTTCGCGTCGAATCGGTGGGGAACGTCCCGACCGACTACGCAGTGGTGTTCTCGCTGGCTGCGCTCGAGGACGAACCGGATACGATGCTGACGCCCTCTGGTGATCCGATGGGCGACACGCGCGAGGCGGCGTTCGCGCTGGACGTGGACCGACCGATCAATCGAATCGACGACGTCGTTGGACTGACGGTTCACGAATTCACCGATGAGGATTGGTATTCGTTCCGTCTGGGCGAGTCCGCAGGGACCAATCCGATTCAGATCACTTCACACTCGCCGTCGACGGCCGTCCGGATCGAAGTCTATCACGCGAATGAGATGCTCCCCATCGCCGCAGCCACTACGTCGGCGGACGAACCGACGGTCATGGTCGAGATGGGGCCGACCAGCGAACCGCTGACACCCGCGGACGAACTCTACTACATTCGCGTTGTGCGAGAGAGCGATCCTTTCCACCCCGGGGAGCGGGCGCGCTACGACTTGTTCCTGAATGTTGGATCGACGGTTCAGCCTGACACAGCCGTAAATGACCCGTTCGTGTTGCCGTCGCTTGAGCAGATCCTGCCGATCACGGACGACTCGCTGGAGCAACCCGGTGGCGCGACGTGGTACAGCCTGACCCTCTCGGAACCCGCAAGACCGGGCGAGGGTGTGGGCATTCGTTCGGTCGGCGCGTTCAGCGACCTGACTGCGAGCATCTACCAGATTCTGGACCCGGGATTCCTGGACGAAGTCGGGCCAGTGACCATTAACGACCTGGTCAATCAGGGCGCGGTGACCACTGCTCTGGCGACGATTGACACCGGCGAGCTTGTCGACCTGGGATCGGCCACGGTCGTTGTCGATCGCGGCGCGCAGGTGTTGGACCTCGCGAACCTCGGTCCCGACGTGCCCGATACCTCCGTGACGTACTTGATCGGCGTGTCCGTCGCCGAGCGCGACCTGGACGACGACGGTCAGCCCGAACCGACGGCGCCAAGCTACGAGCTATTCTCGGTATCGAGCTCGGTCAACAAGTCGCGGTTGAATCTGGTCGCCGGAGAGTCGCAGGACCTCTCCGGACTGACTCCGCTGGACCGTCGCGACGTGTTACTCGGCGGACCAGGCAACGATCGCCTCGTCGGCGGGACCGGCGAGGACTGGGTGCTCGGCGGCGACGGGAACGACGTTCTGTCGGGCGGGCTGGACCGCCAGGCCAGCGACCTGCTCTTCGGCGGTGCGGGCGACGACATCTTCCAGTTGATCCCCGACGCCCAACCCAACATCCCCAGCACGGGACGAAATGGTGATCCGCGATTCCTGGACGACGTGCAGAGCGGCGACGCGGCGCTGGCCGACATGTTTGACGGCGGGCGGGGCGACGACCAGGTGCTGTATCTGGGCGGTGACGAGGGCGAGGACGGCGTGCCGATCCGCGACTTCGTCGCCGTTGGGTATGACCGGTTCCTGCACCGCTACCGCCTGACAGCCCTTCTCTGGGACCTCGGCAATCACATGTTCGTGGCGGATCCGGAGACCGGCCGATTCGATCAGAACTTCGCGTACTTCCAAGCCCGCGATGTGGAGCGCACGGTGATTGACACGGGCGACGGGGTGGACGTGGTCCATGCCGACGCGGGGTACATCTTCAACGGCGAAACCTGGGGCGTGGCTCGCGGTGACGTTGAAGACAACGGATTGGCCTATCAGTCCATCGAGATTCGAGGCGGCGGGGGTAAGGATTGGCTGTATGGCGGCGCCGGTGTGGACATCCTCTACGGCGAGGGCAACAAGGACTTCATCGCGGGCGGCGAGGGCGATGACCACATTCTCGGCGGCGCTGGAGATGACGAGCTCGCCGGCAACGAGGGCAACTTCGCGATCCCCAATCCCGGCGAAGACCCGAACGACCCGGACGACGATTTCCTTTACGTCGGTTTCAGTGAGCTTCCGCCCAACACGCCCGATGACGTAACCCAGCCGGGCGGCGGTGCCCTGGTCGGCGATCCGCTGGCGCAGGATGTGTACGATACGACATCGAACATCGCCTTCCCCTTGTCGGCGGACCGGCCGAGGCCCACGGGCATCGACATTCCCGGTCAAATCGTTGTCGACAACTCCGGTGGTGCGGATCGCGGCTACGTGGAAACGGGGGCGGAGTGGGCGGACAGCGGACTCGGCGGGTTCGGCGACGGATCGCGGTTGCATCCATCCGTTCTGACGTCCGATCCCGCGGCCGCGGAGTGGTCGTTCGACGGTCTGCCGCCGGGCGAATACGAGATCCTCGCGACCTGGCCTGGCGACCCGGAGGTTCCGAACAATCAGAATGCGAGCAACACGCCGTTCGAGGTGTTCGTCGACGGTGACGACACGCCGGCGGTCTCAGTGCTGGTGGACCAGCGACTGGCGCCCCAGGACATCGAGGAACAGGGATGGCCATGGCAGCGACTGGGTGTCGTCACGATCGCGGACGGAGTCGTTCGTGTTCGGTTGACGAACAACGCCAATGGGCTGGTGTTCGCCGACGCCGTACGCCTCGCGCCGGCTGAACCGTTCCTGGCCGACGCATTCGCGCTCGAGGGCACGGACGGGGCGACGGGCGAACCCGATCCGCAACCGGGCAGCCAGTTGTCCGCGATCCAGGAAATCGGGGACATCAACGACGATCTGGTGGCGGACTACATAGTGTCCGGCGACGGATCGGGCGACAGCTACATTTTGCTGGGACCGGTGGATCGCAACAGCCTCTTCCGCGTCGACGCGCAGGACCTCAACGGCGACACGATCAACGATCTGCTGGTCCGCGGGGAAGGGTACAATTTCGAGGTGACGTTCGACACGAACGCCGAGCTTGAAGGCACGGCTGGTTCGTTCCGGATCGGCGGTCGGGCGGCGATCGTTGTGGACTCGGCGGCGCTGGGTCAACCGGCTGCGACGATGGGTGACAACGACGGTGACGGGCTTGGCGACTTGCTGTTCGTGGGGCAGTCGGAGGGATCGGAAGACTGGGTCGTCAGTATTGTCACCGGTCGCACAACGGCGGACGGCGGGTTCGATCGGTTCCTCGACGAAAGCTACATCGACTACCGCATCACCCTTCCAGCAGAAACTGCCGGCAGCAGTGATGAGCTAAGTGTTCACGCCCTTGATTGGAGCACCGACGGGCT
>JAJDDS010000612.1 GCA_029260195.1 Phycisphaerae bacterium | reverse complement strand
GGCGGCTGCTGTGGCGGGGGCGGGGGCGGAGAGTGTCCGGGGCCGGGGGATTGTTGCGTGGCGAATGGGTCTGCGGGCTGCGACGACGCGAGTTGCTGCGTGGCGGTGTGTGCATGTGATTCATTCTGTTGCGATACCGATTGGGATGCGGCTTGTGCGGGCGCGGGGCTTGGTGGGAACGGTTGCGGAGCGGAGGTGCTGTGTGATTGCGGGGGAGGCGGTGGTCCGTCGAATGACGAATGTGCGGATGCGGTGCTTGTTGGGGAGGGGACGATTCAGTTCGAGACGATCGGGGCGACGACGGACGGGCCGGCGTTGCCTGCGTCGTGCGACGAAGGATTCGGGCTGTCGTTTCAGGCGGACATCTGGTTCCTCTACACGCCGTCCTGCGACGGGGCGGCGACGGTGAGCCTGTGCGACAGTCTTTATGACACGCGCCTGGCTGTCTACACCGACGCGGGGTGTCCGGGAGCGCTGCTTGCGTGCAACGACGACGCTTGCGGGACCGATGGGTTCGAGTCCGAGTTGACGGTGGATGTGTCTGTGGGGATCAGTTACCTGATACGGATCGGGGGTTTCAATGGAATGGGGTTGGGCACGATGACGATCGGTTGTGAGAGTGCGTGCTCTGGGGTGGGGGGATGCTGCTGGGCGAATGGGCTGCCTTCGTGCGATGATTCGACGTGTTGTACTCAGGTTTGCGCGATCGATCCGTCGTGTTGCGAGACTTCCTGGAGCGGTGTGTGCGTGGCGTGGGCGGAAGCGCTGTGTGGATCGGTCTGTGAGTGCGGGGCGTTCGGCGACTTCGACGGTGACGGGGACCGGGACGTGAACGACTACGTGGAGTTGTTCGGTTGCGTTACGGCGCCTGGTGTTCCGTCGTCGGGCAGCGGGTGTTCGTGCGGTGACAGTGATGGTGACGGGGACGTTGATCTGCTGGATGTGGGGGCGTTCATGGCGTTGGCGGACGGCGGGGGTTGATGCTGAGGTGTTGTGTATGTCGGGTGAGCGTGTCCCCCGGCGGATCCGGGGGCTCGAGGAGGGTGTCGCGCACGTGCAGCTAGTGGCTCAGTTTATCGACGAGGGCGTTCGCGGGCGCGCTCGGCGGATCACTAGGGGGCGTCAAGGTCGAGGTGAGCGCGGATGTCGGAGGGGGTTGTGTTCTCGATGCGGACGAGTTTTCGGGGGTCTGTGAGGCCATCGACGACGGTGACGTCGCGCTTGCGCAATCCGAGCGCGGCGGCTAGGAACTTGATGAGTTCGGCGTTGGCTCTGCCTTTCTCGGGAGGGGCGGCGACAGCGACCTTGAGGCGTCCGTCGAGGAGTCCTGCGCAACGCGTTCGGGATGCGCCGGGGACGACCTTGATGGGGAGGATGATGGCGCCGTCGGTGGTGGTGAGCTGGATCATGTCGGAATTGTACTGGAAACAGGGCGGAGACCAATCCTGGTTGCGGGGCACCGCATCGATCACCTGCTGGGGGGGCGGTGATATGTGCCGGCTCGTTCGCGCGCGGGGTGAATCGCGCGGAGCATTGGTTTGGGGGCACGCGAGTCAGCGGGATTCCTCGCTTCGCCCGAAATGACGGGCGGGCGGGGGGATGGCAGGTGGGGGGGGGTGGAATGACAAGGGGGGGGGCGGTCGCTAGAATGCGGCCTACTTTCGGAGTAGCGCTTGGTGCACACACAATACGAAATCGGGGTGCTGGGGGCTGGCAACGCGGCCGAGGGGATCGTGCATGGGCTTCTGCGGAACAGCGTGCTGCTGGACGATCGGATCATCGCATCCGACCCAAACGAGTCGCGGCGGCGGGTGTTTCGCGATCGGTTCAACATCGCGGTGACCGACGACAACCGGCATGTTGTGGCTGAGAGCTACATTTTGATCCTCGCGGTCAAGCCGCAGATTCACCGTGAGGTTCTGGCGGGCGTCGTAAACCTGATCCGTGACGATCATGTGGTCGTATCGATCATGGCGGGTGTGTCGACGGGGGCGATCGAGGAGCAACTGAATCACGTGTCGGCACGGGTGGTTCGGGTGATGCCGAATCTTCCGATGCACGTGGGGGCTGGGATGGCGGGTGTCCATCCGGGGAAATACGCGAACGAGGCGGACCTGCTTCGGGCACAGCGCATCTTCGACGCGGGCGGCAAGAGTATTCACATCGAAGACGAAGCGCTAATGGACTCGGTGACGGCGGTCTCGGGATCCGGGCCGGCGTACTTTTACTTTTTTGCGGAGGCGCTGATCGAGGCGGGTGTTAAGGCGGGGCTGTCGCCGCAGCATGCGTCGCTTCTCGTGAAGCAGTCGTGCCTCGGGGCGGCGCGGATGATGGTCGAATCGAACGAGGCGCCGGACGTGCTGCGAAAGAAAGTGATGTCGCCGGGCGGGACGACGGCGGCGGCGGTGGCGTCGTTCGAGAAGAACGAGGTGTTTGATCGGATTGTGGAGGCTGCCATGGCGGCGTTTGAGAGGAGTCGGGAGTTGGGGGAAGGGACGTAGGGCGGCGAGGGAAGCGGACGACTTGGTCGACAGTTGAAGAAGATGAAAGGGAACGCTTGATGCTGACACAATACAGGCCGGAACCGTACGTTGATTTCACTGAGGACGAACCGCGGCGGCGGATGGTGGCTGCGCTGAAGGACGTTGGTGGTCAACTTGGTGCGAGTTACCCATTGTGGGTCGACGGGGAGGCGGTGACGGGTTCGAACTGGATCAACTCGGTGTCGCCGGCGGCGACGGATCGGGTTGTGGGGAAGGTTGCCAAAGCCGACGTTGGGGCGGCGGACCGGGCGGTGCGGGCTGCGGCGGAGCGGTTTAAGAGTTGGTCGCGGGTGCATCCGGAAGAGCGGGCGATGGTGCTCGCGAAGGCGGCGTCGATCATGCGCGAGCGGGTGTATGAGCTGTCGGCCTGGATGTGCTATGAAGTGAGCAAGCCTTGGCTCGAGTCGTACGCTGACGTTTGTGAAGCGATCGATTTTTGTGATTTCTACGCGCGGGAGATGACCCGGCTGCAGGGGCGTCATCCGACGACGCCGTTTTGCGGGGAGGACAACTCGGTCGAATACGTTGCGCTGGGGGTGATCGGGGTGATCCCGCCGTGGAACTTCCCGCTGGCGATTTGTATGGGGATGACGGTGGCTGCTCTGGTTGCCGGGAACACGGTGGTGCTCAAGCCGTCGAGCGACTCGCCGGTGATCGCAGCCAAGATGTTCGAGATTCTGACGGAGGCTGGTTTGCCGCCGGGCGTGCTGAACTTCGTTCCGGGTTCGGGTGGTGAAGTTGGGGAGACGATCGTGGACCATCCGCTGACGCGCATGATCGCGTTCACCGGGTCGAAGGAGGTCGGGCTTCGGATTAACGAGCGGGCAGCCAAGGTCAGCGAGGGGCAGATCTGGATCAAGCGGGTCATTCTCGAGATGGGCGGGAAGGACGGGATCCTGGTGGACGAGACAGCCGATATCGCGTCGGCGGCGTGCGGTGCTGTGGCGGCTGCGTTCGGGTTTCAGGGGCAGAAGTGTTCAGCCTGTTCTCGGTTGGTGGCGCATGGTCGGGTTTATGATGAGCTGGTGGAACGTGTTGTCGACTGGGCGGGCAAGATCACTGTTGGTGATACGACCGGCGATACGGACTACTCGATGGGGGCGGTGATCAACAAGGCTGCGTTCGACAGCATCACGGGGTACATCAAGGTCGGTAAGGGGGAGGGACGCATTGTGCTTGGCGGCGGGGCTGTTCCGTCGGGAGGGCACTTCATTCCGCCGACAGTTATCGCGGACGTCGATCCGCTCGGACGGATCGCGCAGGAGGAGATCTTCGGACCGGTTCTGGCGGTGATCAAAGCGAAGGATTTCGATGAGGGGCTGCGGATTATGAATGACACGCAGTACGGGCTGACGGGTGCGTTGTATTCGCGTGATCGTGATCGGCTTCACCGGGCGCGGGCGGAGTTTCACGTGGGGAACTTGTATCTGAACCGCAAGTGTACGGGCGCACTGGTCGACGTTCAGCCTTTCGGCGGGTTCAACATGTCGGGTACGAATTCCAAGGCCGGCGGCCGGGATTACATTCAGATGTTTTTGCAGGGGAAGTCGATTACGGAGCGGCTCTAGGGGGGCCGTCCCGCGATGCTCTTCGATACGAGCAATGCGCGTCGTCGGCGCCGCCTGCCGGTTCGCATCGTTCTGGTCGTGATGTTCGGCGTAGTCGTATTCTCTCTCACACACGGAATTGAGCAACACGGGATTGCTCAATCGACGACGACGACGATCGGGCCCGCCCGCAACGCCCGCCGCGCCAACCAGGCTCTTCTTGATTCGTACCGTCGTTCGCGCCGCTACGATCGGAGTTGTTGGCTCATTCGTTCTCGCTCTGTTCTTTGCGCCGTTTGGGTGGTTTCCAAAACGTAGTTCTACATCCTCGGGTGTTTCCGTAGGAGGAGTGCCCGGTGGTGGACTTGGTGTCGTACCGTTGTTTCAATCGTGGGCACTCTGTGGCCGGTGGGTTCCACCGTTTCTCGTTCCAGCTATGGTGATTGGGTCGGACCGTGGGTGTCCGTTTCTTCTACCGGAGTGGCTCCTCGATGGATAGCCCAAGCAGGCGCATTCGAGGCGGTGAGGACTGCCCGATGGGCTGGGTGACCCTGGGTGGGCAACCACCCAGGGTCACCCAGCCGTGTCCGGGAGGGGGGCTGATCCTCCTTGTTCGGTGGCGAGGAGACGGTATAGTTGGAGGTTCGGGCATGTTTCGGAGCCAGGGGCGCCGGGGGGTACCGGTCTGGCTGGACCGCGCCGCTTGGTGATTGGCCCTAGGAGTGTGTGCGCCCCCGTGTCCACGCCTCACGACCGACCATCGATGCCTAGTGTCTCACCTTGGAGAGCATGTATGTCGGGGCGCGCTTGTGGTGTTCTGTTGCAGGTACGCCGCTTGTGGACCGTCTCCGTGCGGGTCCGCATGGAATGGGAAACGTGAAAACACAGGTGGTAAGTCCGAGTGGTCCGGTGGTGAAGAAGTCGCGTCGGCATCCGTTGTTGGAGGATGAGCCCGGCAAGCGGGTGTGTCTGCTGGGGAATCACTCGATCGTTCGAGGGGCGCTGGAGGCTGGTGTTCAGTTTTTCTCGTGCTATCCGGGGACGCCGTCGTCGGAGATTGGGGACACGATCGCCCGTTTCGCTGGCGACGAGGGAATCCTATTCGAGTATTCGGTGAACGAGAAGATCGCGGTGGAGATTGCGTTCGCAGCCAGCTTGGCTGGTGCGCGGTCGATGTGTGCGATGAAGCATCTGGGGTTGAATTATGCGGCTGACCCCGTGGCGAGCATGCCGTATGTGGGGGTCGAGGGTGGGATGGTGATCGTGTCGGCGGGTGATCCGTCGGCGATCACGAGTCCGAACGAGCAGGATCAGCGTCACTTCTGCCGATTTCTGTATTACCCCGTGTTTGACCCAGCCACACCTGCAGATGCTCTGCGTATGACGCGGTATGCGTTTGCGTTTTCGGAGCAAACGCGGTTGCCGGTGATCATGCGTCCGACGACGCGGGTGTGTCACGGTAGCGGGATGGTGGAGTTGGGGCGGCTTCCGACGGAGAGGAACGAGATCGGGTTCACGAAGGATCCGCCGCGTTACGTTCCCATCCCGGTGAACGCGCGTCGGATGCGGGTAGAGTTGAGCGAGCGATTTCGCTTGGCGGAGGGGCTCCTCGGGGCGTCGGAGTTTTTTCCGCGGAGGGGCGGTGGTCGGCGTGGGGTGATCGCGAGTGGGGTGGCGTATGCGTATGCGGCGCAGGTGATCGACGATCTCGAATTGTCGTGTGACGTGCTGCTGCAGCAAATTGGGGCGTATCCGATTCCGGAGGCGGTGCTGGTTGATTTTCTTGAGTCGGTGGATTCGGTTCTGGTGGTGGAGGAGCTGACGCCGTACGTGGAGGATCGGGTGTGTTTGGCGGCGTTTCGGTCGGGGCGTCAGATTCCGGTTTTGGGGAAGCACACAGAGCACTTTCCGGTCGAATTCGAGTATTCACCGGATATTGTCGAGGATGCGGTCCGGGCGTATATGGGGCTGGATAAGAGGGAGAAGACGGTCGTCAGTGTTCCGGAATTGCCGGCTCGGCCGCCGGTGCTGTGTTCGGGATGTCCGCACCGCGCGAGCTTCTATCTGGTCAACCGGGTCTTCGGTAAGCGCACCGTTTACTGCAATGACATTGGGTGCTATACACTGGGTTACGGCGAGCCGTTGAATGCGTGCGACGTGTTGCTGTGTATGGGGTCGTCGATCAGTCAGGCGTCGGGGATGTCCCGCACGACGGGCAAGCGAACGGTGGCGTACCTAGGTGATTCGACGTTTTTTCACAGTGGACTGCCCGCACTCGCGAATGCCGTTCAGGCGAATGACGCTGTCACGGTCGTGATCCTTGACAACTTTGTTACGGCGATGACGGGATTTCAGCCCAGCCTGACGAGTGACGGTGAGGAGGCGACGGGCTGCTCGCGTACGGGGTGCTCGGATAGTGCGGAGGGCTGTGGAGGATTCTCGATTGAGGGGGCGGTGCGGGGATTGGGGGTCCGGGACGTCTATTCGGCGAATCCGTTTGATCAGGAGGCTTCGCTGGCAGCGCTCAAGGAGGCGAAGAAGGCGAAGGGTCTGAATGTTGTCGTGTTCCACTCGCCTTGTGTGGTGAATGTCCGTCGGGCGTCTCCAAACGATCGTCGGTCGGCATTGCGGGTTGATCAGGATTTGTGCAACGCCTGCTCGCTGTGTGTTCGGGTGCTGGGGTGTCCAGCGATACTGGCGACGGACGGCGAATATTCCATCGACGGGGAACTGTGCGACGGCTGCGATCTGTGTGCGGAATTGTGTCAGCAGGATGCGATTCGACGCGTCGAGAACGGAGATTGCGTATGAGCGCGTCGCGTGGACAATCACGTTGGGGGGGCCATCGCATTGTGATTGTGGGCACGGGCGGGCAGGGCGTTTTGACGGTGGCGAAGTGGCTGTGCGATTGTTTTGTGGAGCGCGGGCATGAGGTCGTGAGCGGGCAGTTGCACGGTATGGCGCAGCGGGGTGGGGCGGTGCAGGCGTCAGTCATCATCGACGGCGGGATCAGTCCCGTCATTCCGACCGGGCGGGCGGACACTGTGGTCGGCTTGGAGCCGGTGGAAACGGCGCGGGCGCTACCGACGATGTCGTCGGAAACGACGGTTTTTATGAACACGGCGCGGATAATTCCGTTCGTGCTGGCGCAGCGAACGGCGTTGAAAGAGGACGGCGCGGATTATCCGGAGGTGGAGGGGTTGGTGCAGAGCGTTCGGGAGGTGACGGAGCGGGTGTTCGCGCTCGATGGGTCGGAGACGGCGGTGGAGGCGGGGTCGG
>JAJDDS010000611.1 GCA_029260195.1 Phycisphaerae bacterium | reverse complement strand
TGCGGTCCGGGACGAGGTCCGCAAGGCCATCGTCGGGCACGATGATGTCGTCAACGGCGTGCTCACGGCGCTTTTCGTCGGTGGACACGTTTTGCTCGAAGGCGTTCCGGGGCTTGGGAAGACGTATCTCATCCGGTCGCTCGCGTCGGCGTTAAGCCTCGACTTTTCGCGTATCCAGTTTACGCCCGACCTGATGCCGGCGGACATCATCGGCACCAACATCATCAACGAGGATGCCGCCACCGGGAAGCGATCATTCGAGTTCCAGCGCGGGCCGCTCTTCGGACAGATGATCCTGGCGGACGAGATCAACCGGGCGACGCCGAAGACCCAGTCCGCGATGCTGGAAGCCATGCAGGAGCATAGCGTGACAGTAGGTGGCACTCGGTACACGCTGGAGGAGCCATTCTTCGTGATGGCCACCCAGAACCCCATCGAGCAGGAGGGCACTTACCCTCTCCCCGAGGCCCAGCTTGACCGTTTTCTCTTCAAGCTCGTCGTCGACTACTCGACCAAAGACGAAATGAAGACCATCATCGATCGCACCACCACCGGGTACAAACCGGAGATCAAGCCGGTCATGTCCGGGGCGGAGATCATCGCCGCTCAACGGCTTGTTCGGCGGATCGTGATGGCGCCGCATGTTCAAGATTACGCCGTTCGGTTGACGATGGCTTCCCATCCGGGTGGGTTGTATGCCGTCGAGACCACCAACAAGTACGTCCGCTGGGGGGCGAGCCCCCGCGCCGCCCAGGCGATCACGTTGGGCGCTAAGCTGAACGCGATGTTGGATGGCCGCTACAACACCGCCTTCAGCGACGTTCAAGCCGTCTACCTTCCGGCCCTCCGCCACCGCGTGCTCCTGAACTTCGAGGGCGAGGCGGAGGGCATCAACGTCGACGACGCCCTGGCGGAGATCATCGACAAGACGCCGACGATGTCCGAAGCGGCGGCGTGAACGGCGGATCGAGAGAGCAATCCGGATTGATCATTCGCGGTCCTTTGGTACCAGTTGTGCCACAACTCGCCGCGCGCTTACATCCCGCCGACCTCCCTTGTACAATGTGGGCGCTATGATGGGACAGCCACTGGATCAAGTTCTCCCGGAAATCGTTCGCCGGCTGCGCGACGTGTTGAATCCCGCCGCCATTTACCTGTTCGGCTCGAGCGCGACGGGCAACCCCGGGTCCGAGAGCGATATCGATTTGCTCGTTGTCGTGAATGAATCGGACCAGAGCTTCTTCGAACGAGGCGCGATAGCCTACCGCGCGCTTCGGGGGATCGCCGTCCCCATCGACGTCCAGGTCTACACCAAGGACGAGTTCGAACCCCGTGCCAACCTGCCCGTTTCGTTCGAGCGGACCGTTCGCACCACAGGGAAGATCCTCTATGCAGCCTGAAGACATGGAGGTCCGGCGATGGCTGCTCAAGGCCCGGCACGACTGGTCCGCCGCCCGCAAGATCCTCACATCGGATTGCGAGGAAACCGACGTGGCTTCCTTTCACTGCCAGCAGGCGGTCGAGAAGTTGCTCAAGGCGTTTCTGGTCGCCCGCGGGATTCCGTTTGAGAAGATGCACGACCTCCGGCGCCTCTTGGATTACTGTGCCGCCGCCGATGGCGCGTTCGATGAGCTACGCGATGACGTGGAGCCGCTCACGCTCTACGCGATTGCGTTTCGCTACCCAGGCCCCGCCGACCCGACCATCAACGAGGTTGAAACCGCGATGCGAGTCGTCGAGAGAGTTTGGAACTTCGTGACCGAGCGGCTCAACGACGATGCGATTCAGCCGCCGGTCTGAGCGCATGCTGTCGGTAGAGGAGGAAACCCGACATGTCCGTGGTCGACACGACGCGACAACTCATCAGTCCCGAGTTTCTAACTAAGTTGGAAACGCTCGAGTTGGTCAGTCGGAAGATCTTCGCGGGGGCGATGCGCGGGGAACGGCGATCGAAACGACGGGGCGAGTCGGTCGAGTTCGCCGACTACCGCAACTACACGCCCGGCGACGACCTGCGATTCCTCGACTGGAACATCCTCGCTCGACTCGACAAGCTCTTCCTCAAACTCTTCCTCCAGGAAGAAGACCTCCACGTCAGCCTCATCCTCGACGTTTCGAAGAGCATGGACTACGGCGACCCGAGCAAGGGCATCTACGCCCGGCAAATCGCCGCCGCCATCGCGTACATCGCGCTCGTCAACTACGACCGCGTCAGTCTGTATCCCTATGCCGACGGCTTGACCGGCGAGATGACCGGCATGCGCGGACGCAATGTCACGCAACGCATGCTCGGTTTCCTCTCGAATCTCGAATACGAACCCGCCAGCAATCTCACGCTGGCAGCCAAACAGTACGCCATCCGACATCCTCAGCGCGGGATCGTCATGGTCATCAGCGACTTTCTCGACAAGGGTGGGTTCGAGACCGGCTTACGGTATCTGCTCGGGCGGGATCTCGATCTCTACGTGATTCAGATCCTCGCTCCGCAGGAAATCGACCCACCTCTCACCGGTGATCTGCGATTGCGGGATGTCGAGGATGAGGATGTGGCGGAGGTGACGGTGAGCCGCGCCCTGCTCAATCGGTACAAGCACAATCTGCAAGCCTACTGCGCGTCGCTTAAGGACTACTGCACAAGACGCGGCGTCAGCTACCTTTTCACCGGAACGGACATCCCGTTCGATCAGATGGTGCTCAACTACTTGCGCAAGCGGGGTCTCGTGCGATGATCGGGTGTGTTGAGGACGGTGGGGAAGGAGGCGCGCGACGATGCAATTCCTAACCCCCGCGACACTCGCCATCGCCGCGGCGCTGACCATCCCTCCGCTGATCGCGCTCTACTTCCTCAAACTCAAACGCCAGGTCCACCCGATCTCCTCGACATTGCTTTGGAGGAAGGCGATCGAAGACCTGCACGTCAACGCCCCGTTCCAGCGGCTCCGCGGCAGTTTGCTGCTCTTCCTGCAGTTGCTCATCCTCATCCTGGCAGCCCTCGCGCTCGGACAGCCGATGCTCGCGCGCGAGCAGCGGCACGAGGACACGCTGATCCTCATGATCGACCAGTCCGCGTCGATGGCTGTCGTCGAGGAGAATGCCCAGACCCGCCTTGACGTCGCCAAACACGAGGCGAAACGCGTCATCGACGCCATGGACCAGCGCAGCCGCGCCATGGTGATCGCCTTTTGCGATCGCGCGACGATGGTGTCATCGTTTGACACTGACCGCGAAGCCCTCAAACGCAAGATCGACACCATCGAGCAAACCGACAGCACGTCGACGCTCTCTGAGGCCGTCACGCTCGCGGAGGCCTACTCGCAGAACCTCATTCTCGGCGGCCCCGGCGAGGGCACTGACGTCGCACCGCAGTCGGCTGCCCCACCCGCCAGTGTGATCCTGTTTACCGATGGTTGCATCGCGGATGCGCGCACCGTCTCGCCGCAGCGGCTCGATCTGTCCAACATGGAGGTGGTCCGCGTGGGCCGATCATCCGCCAATGTTGGGATTGTGGCTATGGACGCTCGGCGCAACTACGAGAAGCCCGAGGTGCTGCAAGTCTTCGCGACGGTCCGCAACTTCGCGGAGACGCCGATGGCGTTCGACGCGATCCTGTTCATCAACGACGAGCACGTCGATGTGCAGTCCGTCGAGCTGTCCCCCGGTGTCGTGCCGACGGAAGACGAGGACGCATCGACCGAGGATGATGCGGAACCGCCCGCGCCGCCGGGGAGTGTCGCGTCGATCGCCTTCGACGAGGTCGAGTACGAAGAGGGCGGCGTGGTCGAGGTACGCCTGTCGATCAAGGACGCGCTGTCGGCTGACAACCGAGCATGGACCGTCATCCGCCCGCCGCGGCGGGTCGACGCGCTGCTGGTCACGCCCGGCAATCACCTCCTGGAGAAAGTCCTCTCCCATCTGAACTTGCGAGCCCGCAAGATGACGCCCGGCGAATACGAAAACGACCGCGACGAGGAGTTGCTCGACCGAAACCGCTCCAAGTTCGACGTCGTCATCTTCGATCGCCACACGACCGGCCGGCTGCCGACCGGCAACTACTTCTTCTGGGGATCAACCCCGACGATTGACGGTGTCGAGGAACTCGACTGGATCGAAGGTGACCTCATCATCGACTGGCAGGAGAACCACGCCGTCCTGCGACACACGAATGTCGGCTCGATCAACGCCTACTCTTGGAAGCGAATGAAACTCCCCACAGACGCCGTGCAGCTCATCGAGGGCGAGTCCGCCGACTCGAACGTCCTGTCCTATCTGACACGCGACGGTAGCCAGTATCTCATCTGTGCGTTCCCGCTGGTTGTCATCGACGACGAGGACGGCAGCGCCATGCTCAACACCGATTGGTCCTTGCGCGTGGATTTCGTCACATTTATGTACGATGCGATGCAGTATCTCTCCAGCAGCATCCACACCGGCGGCCTCACCAGCCTGCGCCCCGGCCAGCCGCGAACGGTGAGCATCCCGTCGCGCACGGATTCCGTCACCGTCAAGCGGCCCGACGGCGTGCGCGACACGGTCCCAGCCGCCGGTGGCGAGTCGATCACCTACGCCCGCACCCGGCGCGTCGGGACGTACGAAATCGACCCCGCAGCGCAAGGTGAGGGAACGCTGGCGGTGAATCTCTTCAACTCCGGCGAGAGCAATGTGACACCGCGTGACACTGTCGTCATCGGTTCGTCACCGATCTCTTCAACCGCCGGAGAGCGTCTGGTGAACGAGCCACTGTGGTCATGGCTGGTGCTGGGGCTGTTGGGTGTGCTGATCTTCGAGTGGATCGTCTACAACAAGCGCGTCTTCGTCTGACCCGCCGCCTCTCGGCCACGCATTCCGACGGTTCGCTCCAATGCCCCCCCGACCCCGACCTACCCCTCCAACCCCCACACCGCCTCGGCGCCATCGTGCATCCGGCGTAACGCCTGCCTCGCGACACCGACGAATGTGGCGCCGGCCGCTGTGGGTGGCGACGTGCGCTATTCCGGGCCGAACGCGCGTTGGAGGGCGGCGACGTCGGCTAGGTCGATGTCGGCGTCGGAGTCGGCGTCGAGGCAGTTGCACTCGGGGGGAGGGTGGTGACGCTGGGTGGCATGCCCAAGCGCAGCGCGGGCATGGGTCCGTCTTCGGTGTTCGACATGCCCGCGCCTTCGGCTTGGGCATGCCACCCGACAGCATCCCACCTGAGACGATGCGACGCGCTGCGGGGAGAAAAGGGGCAAAGAGGGGCAAAGGGGACATTCTACTTTTGGAGGGGCAAAGGGGACATTCTACTTTTGTGGGCTCAATGGTGGCCGCCCTCTGGGGCGGAGGGACGATTCCAGCCTCAGACGCACGGCGGTCCGCTTCCGCCAATACGGTTCGCCCCACGGACTGCCGCGGTTCACACTGTTCCGGACGGCCGCCAGCTCTTCGTCCGGCAGTGGTCGGTTCACAGTCGCCAGCCATCCCCGTCCCCGGCCCACTGGCCCATCGCTCAGGAAATCGGGTGCGTCCGCGGCGCTGGACCTTCGCCACGAATGCAGACTCGACCACTCCCAGTCTTGCGCCTGTTTGACCAATTTAGCGCGCAGTGGGTTTCGCTCGACGTAGCGCAACACTGTCAACAAGTGGGCATTCTGTTGAATGGGAAATGCCTTGAATCGCCCTTGCCACACGTGGCCACTCGAATGATAGTGTCGATGATATCGTCGAACGTGCGACGTCATCAGCCACTGCATCCACCGGCTCAGATCACCGTCATGTCGCGGCCATAGAATGAGGTGAAAGTGATTGGGCATGAGGCAGTACGCGGGGACGCGCATCGGAAGGCGCTGGCAGGCGGCGGCGATGAGATCGACGAACGCCGCGTAGTCGCGTGGCTTATGGAACACCTCGGCGCGGGCATTGCCCCGGTTGATGACGTGGTAGCAGATTCCACCGACGGACGCGCGTGCGGTTCTGGGCATGTCGCCAACCTACGCCGGCCTCGCCGCATGTCAAGAAAAAAGTAGAATGTCCCCTTTAGCGCGCTGGGCATGGGACGCCA
>JAJDDS010000062.1 GCA_029260195.1 Phycisphaerae bacterium | reverse complement strand
CTTAGGTCACGGCGTCGGTGGTTGGTGTGGAGTGTGGCGATCGCGTCGTTTTCCATCGCCGACGCACGGCCTGGTGTTTCGCTTGAACGGAGCATATTCGGCGGTGGTTTTGGCGCGCAATCGCTTGAGTAAAGCTGCTTCATCAGATAGAATGCCAGCGGGGCTCCCGGCGGAGTCCGTGTAGCTGGAGTTGGGGGGAATCGGCTCGATCACGGGTGACGGTCAGGCGTGACACCGATCGACAGATGGAGAGTCGGATGAGATTCGCAATCCGGGGGTACGTGGCGGTTTTTGTCGCGACGTTGGCCGCACAGGCGGCGGCGCAAGACATGTCCAAGATCATCAACACGCCGCACAATCTAGCGACACTCGACGTCTGGGGCGTGGTCATCCCACAGAACCGTGTCTGCCTGCCCTGCCACACGCCGCACAACGCGCGGTCCGTCGAGAACGGGGAGTTTCAGGTGATTTGGAACCACGCGATCACCGATCAGACGTTCGAGATGTACACGACGATGGCGGGCAATCAGGGCGGGCAACCCGAGGGATCGAGCAAGCTGTGTTTAAGCTGCCACGACGGTGCGACAGCTATTGATGACTTCGGCGGTAACGACGAGTTCTTCACGAACGTGGTGATCGACGAAGACCGGCCGAGCAATCTTGGGACGGATCTTCGGGACGACCATCCGATCGGAATCGAATACCCGCCGCCGGACTTGACCGGTTACAACGACAAGAGTTCATTCACGGCCGTCAAGGTGGTCTCCGTCAATGGGCTGGACCGCGTTGAATGCGCATCCTGTCACACGGTGCATGACAACACGCTGGGGATGTTCCTTCGACAGACGATGGAGGAAAGTGCCCTCTGTCTGGAGTGCCATGACAAGTAGTGTATCCCCCGACGCGTCATCCCCGCCGCACGAACGCTTCTGAGTCGGTGCGTCGTCGCGCGCGTCCGTGTGTGATGGTTGCGTGCGGATTCGCTTGGGTCGCGGGATGTGCGACGTCCGGCGCGCGCGACAGGCCGCTGGTTCTTTTTCCACCCCCCCCCCGCCGAACCGAGAATCCAGTTCCTGACGTCGGCCGGTGGCGCCGAACAGGTCGAAGGCGCAGTGAGCGGGGTGGTGAAGCTCGCGCTCGGGGATGATCCGCTCAACCGACCGACGCTCAACAAACCGTACGGGCTGGCGGTGCGGGATGGCGTCGTGTACGTCTGCGATACACAGATGCCCGCACTCTGCCGGATGGACTTCAAGAACCGCACGTTCGACGCACTGGGCGTCGAGGGTCCGGGGCGCCTTCGCAAGCCGATCCATCTGATCATCGATCCCGCTGGATACAAATTCGTGGCTGACGCCGTGCGCAAGCAGATCGTCGTGTTCGATCCTGAGGATACGTACGTGACGGCCTTCGATGTTCCGGACCCTTGCCGTCCGGTGGACGTCGCTCTGTGGGGCGATGATCTATACGTGCTCGACAACGACGATTCGCCGCAGGTGGTGGTGATGGACCGGAAGACGGGGGTCGTCCACCGGACGTTTGGCGGTCAGGGGCAGGCGCCGGGGAAGTTCAGAATCCCCAACAGTCTGTGTTTCGACGGCGAAGGGAATCTCTATGTCAGTGATACGCTGAATTGGCGTGTTCAGAAGCTGACCCGCGAGGGGACGCCATTGTGGACCCGGGGGCAGGCGGGCTACCTTCTGGGACAGTTCGGGCGGCCTCGAGGGTTGCGCGTGGCGCCGGACGGTATCGTCTACGTTGCGGACGCAGCCACAGAAATCGTCCAGCTCTTCGACAGCGAGGGTCGTACGCTGATGCACTTCGGCGGCGCGGGTGAGACGGCTGGCGCTCTGGTGCTCCCAGCCACGGTCGCGATCGATACGACTTCGATTCCTTACTTCAGGGACTACGTTCACGAGGATTTTGACGTCGAGTATCTGCTGTTCGTCAGCAGCCAATATGGGCGACACAAGCTCAGCGTCTTCGCGTTCGGTTCGTTCCCTGATGGCTATCGGCCTACGCAGGCGCAAATCGCGTCGCTCCCACCGGTTGTAGCGCCGGACGTCGAGGAATCGCTGAAGGCATCGGCTGGCGGGGACGATGGAGCGACCCGTTCGGGCGAACCGTAGCCGTGGATACGGCTGGAGTGAACCGTGGTGATGCGTCGACTCCGTCAGGTGCAGTTCGGACGCCGGTCGGGGCGTGGGGATCACCGCGTCGTGTGGCGGCTGGTGGCGTGGCTGGCGATCGCGGTGTTTGCGCTGTGCGGCGCAGCGGCGTGCTCGCGGGAAACGGTACATCGCGCTTTGGTGTTTCTCTATGATGGCGTGCCCGCGCTCGATGGGGGTGTCGATACGGCTGCCGCTGATCTGGGGCGTGGGGTACGCTCGAGCGGCGCACTTCCATCCGCGCGGGGGTCCGCGCGGACTGAAGTCCGAGGCTCGAGCGTCGTTTACTCACACCCCGCGTATCGAGACAGCCGATGCGGTGGCTGTCACGTTGGCAGCGGTGGCGGTTTGCTTCGTAGCGTCCGCGAGGGTCTTTGTCGCTCGTGCCATCCGGAGAATCCGCCGCGCAAGAAGTTCACGCACGGACCGGTAGCGATCGAGGGGTGCATGGCGTGTCATGCGTACCACCAATCGCGGTACGAGAAGATCTTGATCGCCGACGCGCAGACCCTCTGCTACGGTTGTCACGAGACGGGTGCGTTGTCAACCGATGAGCACCACGCAACGATCGAGATCGAGCGTTGCATCGACTGTCACGATCCCCATGGCGGTGACGAGCGGTACTTCCTGCTTCCCGGCGCCGTTAGGGATGGCGCTCCATGAGACGGAGTGCCGCGCTTGTATTGTGCGTAGCCAGCGTTGCGTGGGTTGCCGGTTGCGTCTCCCCGAGGGATGAGGCTATGGGTATCAAGTCGCTGGACCTGACCCGCGTCGGTGGGCATCTGGATTTCGTAGCCAGACAGCGGACCCGGGATTTGGAATCGAAGATTAGCACGAACGAAACGCGCTCAGACGAGGTTATCTTCGAGGAGCGCCTGACCCTGGAGGCTGACGGGTCGGTACTGCATCCGAACATTTTCGAGTTTGGGCTGGCAGGAGTGTTCGGGTTGGTGCAGGAGCGGTTCGAGGACGAGGTCGACGGCGTGCGCCGGGACGCGCGCAGTAGCGGGAACGTGTTCGAATTCGATCTGGATGGACAGTTGTTCAAGAACAGAAACACACCGGCGTCGCTGTTCGCTCATCGCCGCCGGGGGATCGTGCCGCGTCCGTTCCTCCCCAGCCTCGAAACGACAACAACCAGCTACGGAATGACTTGGCAGTATGTCAGTGAGAAGACGCCGACGAGCCTTCGATTCACGCATACGGACTCCGAGTTGGACCCGTTGTACTCGGGTGGCGAGATCGAGAGCAGTGGGAGACAAAAGAACACGCAGTTAAGATTCGAGACCGCGTATCATTTCAGCGATCGGGCTCGGTTGTCCTTCGTGTACGATCGCCACTCGGTGGACGAACAGCCGTTCGATCTGCGGTACGACGCGGACGAGGTCACGCTCGGCCACCATTTCGAGTTTGGTGACCGGGGGCGCCACAACTTGCGGTCCGACGTGTTCTACCTGGATCAGCGCGGCACTATTGACATCGACCGCCTGAGGTGGCGGGAGGTTCTGCGGTTGGACCATTCGGATACGCTCGAATCCCGTGTCGAATTCGAGTATCAGGACCGCGCCAGGGGAAACCGATCGCCCGAGGTGGCGGATATCGAGGAGCGGTCATTTCGTGTCAGCGGATCGGTGCGACACAAGATGTTCGACAGCCAGACGCTATTGCTCCGTGCCTTCGCGCGCCAACAGGAGTTCGAGCCGGATCTTGCGATCACGCGATGGGGTGGTCAGGCTGTCCTCAACTATCACAAGCAGAACCGGTGGGGTGTGCTGCGCGCCGACTACCGATTCCGCGCCGAACGCAACCGGAATCGGGGCAGCGAGCAGGCGGTCGAAGTGATCGACGAAACGCGGACATTTCAAGACCCCCGGCCGCTTACGCTCGGCAATCGCATTGTCAACGTGGCGTCGATCACGGTGCGTGCGGAGGATCGCGTGACGCTCTATCGGCGTGGCCCGGACTACACGGTTCGAGTGATCGGCGATCGGGTGGAGATCGAGAGGGTCGCGACGGGACGGATATCCGACGATGAGACCGTGCTTGTCGACTATCAGTTCACGCTCGGCGGTGATTTTGAGCTGGACACGGCGCGTCACAGTTTCGACATTCGGCAGGAGTTTGACTTTGGGCTGACGCCGTACTATCGGTTTGAGCGACAGGACCAGTCGTTGTCGCCGTCCGGCGCCACCGGCGCGTTGGCGGAGGATATTACGGCCCACACGATCGGGGTCGAATACCGCAAGTCCGCGCTGAGTTTCTTCGCTGAACACGAAGATCACGACTCCAGCGTTAATCCGTTCCAAACGTCGCGCGTCGGGGCGTCGTACACCCACAGTTTTGACTCCGGCGCCCAGACCAGTTTGCACGCCCGATGGACGGATACGCGTCACCGCGCACCGCAGGATCGCCGAGTCCGGCTTTGGACGCTGGAGGGTCGTTACCGCCACCCGATCACGCGCAATTTCTCGGTCGAGGGGGCGATGGTGTATCGCAATGGCGAGGACTCGGCGTCGCGCGATACCGACGGGGTCGATCTGTCACTCGCAATGGAGTGGATCGTGCGCTCGACCGAGATCCGGGTCAGCTTCGAGCGCACCGAGTTCGAGGACGATTTCACGCGTAACGATGGGTCGGCGCTATTCGTCCACGTGAAGCGAGGTTTTTAGCGTCATGCGTCAGTCATCAAGCTACCACCTGATCGGAATCGCAGCCGCCGCGTTCACCGGCGCCGTGTTGAACGCGGCTGCTCAACAGCGCGTCGTCGAGACTGTCCACAACCTATCCGTCAGCGGCCCGGGTGAAACGCGGGCTGAGTCCGAGGAGGAAGTGTGCGTTTTCTGCCACGCTCCCCACAACACCGCCGGCGCCAGACCGCTCTGGAATCGCGAGATTCCGATCGCCAACTACAAGATCTACCGTTCCTCAACATTGGACGCCTCACCCGGCCAGCCGACCGGGGCAAGCAAGCTCTGCTTGAGCTGCCACGATGGGACGATCGCGCTGGGGCGTGTGTTGAGCCGGTCCGATCGGATTCGCATGTCGGGCGGCGACTACATACCTGCCGGTCTTTCCAACCTCGGCACCGATCTCTCCGACGATCACCCGATCAGTTTTCAGTATACAGGGGGGTTGGCTGCGTCCGATCGACAGCTCAGAAGTCCGGCGACCCTGCCAGCGGAGTTGGTGCTCGATGCGTCGGGCGAATTGCAATGCACCGCCTGCCACGACGCCCATCACAACAAGTACCGGAAGTTCCTGACCCTGACCGACGAGTTCGGCGCGTTGTGCATCGCGTGCCACGACATGACCGGTTGGACGGCGTCGGCGCACAGTCAATCCGATCGCGATGTTCCGCGAACGGCGTCGGCGGAATGGGCGTTCGGTACAGTCGCGAAGAACGCATGCAGGTCCTGCCACCGAAGCCACTCGGCGGGTGGGCGCGAGCGGCTACTCATTTTCCGGAACGAGGAGGAAAACTGTCTGAGCTGCCACGACGGGCAAGGGGCGGGTTTCAACATTCGGGCGGAACTCGACAAGACAAGCAGCCACGACCCACGTCGTTTCACGGGCGTGCATGATCCGATCGAGACGCGGACGGGGGCGAAACCGCACGTGGAGTGCGCCGACTGTCACAACCCGCACGCAGCCGCCGCGCCGACGGACGCGGACGCGTACATTCCCATCGGAGCGACGATGGCGTCGATGCCCGGTGTGACGCTGGGTGGCGGTCACACGCGCGCGGCGCAATTCGAGTATGAAGTGTGTTTTCGCTGTCACGGCGACGGAGCAGTCGAGGTATCGCGGCGGATCGCCCGCCAAGCGGAGCAGCCCAACATGCGGTTGAAGTTCAGCAACACTAACGCGAGCTTCCATCCCGTCACTGAGTCCGCTCCGAGCGGCGAGAGCGTCAGTCTCGACCCGAGCATTCCGAGGGGGACTCTGATTCGTTGCACGGACTGCCACAACAACGACGACGGCCCGCGCGCCGGCGGCGGCGGTCCGGACGGACCCCACGGATCGGTGTACGACTTCCTCCTCGATCGCAACTACACGGTGCGCGACGACACTCCCGAGTCAGCCCACGACTACGCGCTGTGCTACAAGTGTCACCGACGGGCTAGCATCCTCGCGGATGAGAGTTTCCCGACACACAGTGTGCACATTCGGGACAACAACATGCCCTGCTCCGCCTGCCACGATCCGCACGGCGTCAGCCCCATCGGCGCGGGGCAATCCGATCACACGCACCTGATCAACTTCGATTTGGAAATTGTCCGCCCGCTTCGTAGAACCGGACGCATCGAGTTTCGTGACCTGGGCGAGCTTGCGGGCAGTTGCACGATGACCTGCCACGGCGTGGTCCACGACAAACTGACCTACGGCGACTGACGAACGCTGCTTATCCCCCCCACCGGAGGCGGAGTCCCGAGCCGCGGACTCCAGTCCGCGCGGACGTCCGCGCGGGATGAATCCCGTGGCTCGACATCGG
>JAJDDS010000610.1 GCA_029260195.1 Phycisphaerae bacterium | reverse complement strand
CCTGGCAGGGACGCCGACGAAGTGATCCCCTGCCCTGGCAAGGACGCCGACGAAGTGATCCCCTGCCCTGGCAGTGACGCCGACGAAGTAATCCCCTGCCCTGGCACGGACGCCGACGAAGTGATCTCCCCGCTTCTAGCTAAGGCGGGAGATCACCTTGTCGGGCGCTGTCTCCTAGTGATTTCTCTTGTGTCTCCCGCCTTCCCCGCTGAGATTGGGTGAGAGCTTCTCACGGGGACCCTCATGTGTCGCAACATCAAGAAACTCCGTCGCCCTGATACTCCGCCGACCGCTGAGGAGCTGCACGACGCCGCCCTCCAATTCGTCCGAAAGATCAGCGGATACCGCGTTCCCTCTCGAGCCAATCGTGACGCCTTCGACCTTGCCGTCCAGGAGGTCGCGGAGGCGTCAGGCAGGTTGTTTGTCGGCTTGGCACGAGTGTGAGGATTTCCGTTACCGCACTCCGCCGACGGCTGGGGGGTTCACTTCTTCTTATCGGTACCGCATGCGTTGGGACGCCAGCGGCCCCGCCACCCAACGTCCGGCCGATCTCTCCACCCCATGTGACGCTGCTACACATCAACGACGTCTACGAGATCGGCCCCCTGGAAGATGGACGAGTCGGGGGACTGGCTCGGGTCGCCACCATCCTCCGCCGACTCGAAGCCGAAAACCCCAACACCGTTCTCACCCTCGGTGGCGATTTCCTGAGCCCTTCGGCGCTCTCGGTAGCCGTTGTCGATAACGCCGCTCTGAACGGCCGACAGATGGTCGCGGTCTTGAACACCATCGGCCTGGACCTGGCGACCTTCGGAAATCACGAGTTCGACCTCGGGCCTTCCGACCTCTTGGCACGAATACAGGAATCGGAGTTCGGTTACGTCTCGACACATATCACCGATTCGAGCGGTCAACCCATCCAAGGCACCTCCCAGTACCGCATCGTCTCCTTCGAGCAGATGGGTGGCGGGCCGCCTATCCGGATCGGTTTCGTCGGAGCCACCCTCCCGACGAATCGCCCTGCCTGGACCCACTATGCCCCACTCGATTCGGCGCTGGCACCCGTCATCCACCAGATCCGCGATAGCGTCGACGCACTCATCGGGCTGACGCACCTGACCCTGGGTGGTGATATCCAACTCGTCAATCGGTTTCCCGAAATCGATCTGATTCTGGGGGGACACGAACACGAGAACGTCGCTGTGCGACGCGGAGTGCACGCGACTCCGATCCTCAAAGCCGATGCCAACGCCCGCTCCGTCGTGGTCGTCGATCTCTGGTTCGAACCTCAAAAGCCCGTGGCGATCTCATACCGCCTGATTCCGATCACCGACTCGGTCCCGGAGGACCCAGCCACCAAGCACGAGGTCGATCGGTGGATGGGACTCGCGGATCGCGGGTTCCGGGAGGCGGGTTTCGAGCCGGGCCGCGTCGTCGTCCAGATCACCGAAACCCTCGACGGGCTGGTACGAACGACACGGACGCGCCCAACCAACCTCACCTCCTTGATCGCTGAGGCGATGCGGCGCGAAGCCAACACCGACCTTGCCATCTTCAATACCGGGTCGATCCGGATCGACGATATGCTTCCACCCGGTCCCGTCACCGAGTACGACCTCATTCGAATCCTCCCCTTCGGAGGGCCGGTCGTCGAGGTCGAGATGACCGGTCGAGTCTTGGTCCAAGTGCTGAATGCCGGCCGAGCCAACGCAGGGACAGGTGGGTATCTGGCTCAGAGTGGGGTGACGGAGTCGGCTGGTGGGGAGTGGCGCATTGGAACCAGTGCGATCGACCCGGCCTCCAACTACCGCGTTGCTCTCAGTGCTTTTCTCGCGCGTGGTGCGGAGCGGAACCTCGGCTTTCTATCGACCCAGAACCCCGGCGTTACGAGGGTGCGAACACTCCGAGACATTCGCTATGCCCTGCGAGACGAATTGGTGAGACGGTACCGCCGGTAGGAACGATAGAGCCATTGCTCAGGGTACGGTTGGGGCCACCGGGATGATGAAACCGGCTGCCCTCTCTCGGTCGTAGGGGGAAACAACTCCTCCAAGGATGCTCTCGTTGCGATTCTCCGTCTCTGTTGTTTCGTGTCTCACCGGTCTCGGTCTCATATGCGCGGCCCCCACCCAAGTCAGGGCGTTACAATCGCCTGACCCTACCGCGCTCGATCTCCTTCCGCGAGACCAGGAGATGGCCATCGCGCTGAGCGCTGCCCCCAGTCACCTCCGCGACGGCGCCGGTGTCTGGTTGTTGCAGGCCGACGGATGGGTCCTGGGGCGGGCGAGTCGCAACGGCATTACCTGTGTCATCAATCGCGATCATCCGCTGAACCGGAAGCCGGTTTGCTACGACGCGGAAGGCACGGCGACCATCCTTCCCAAGGTGAAGTTTGTCGGAGAGCAGTTGCTCGCCGGTGTGCCGCTGGACCAGATCGGCCAACAGGTCAAGGATGGATTCGAGGAGGGCCGCTTTATTGCTCCTCGGCGTCCCGGTGTGGCCTACATGTTGACGAAAGAGATTCGGACCTGGAACCAATCAACCAAACAGTTCGGGACCTTCCCCCCTCACGTCATGTTCTACGCACCGAACCTCACCAACGCGGACATCGGGTGGACTCCTGAAGGGGCGCGCCAAACCCCGGGCCTGCCATTCATCGCCTACCAGGGGCCGCATGGGTTTATGGTGGTGGTGAATCCGAAACGGCAGTAGGCCATCCGCTTCGACAACCTGATTCGGCCGGACGCCGCCCGATTCACCTACAACGACGTGTTAGGCGTGGGGCTCGCTCGCCAACGCATAGAGCTTGAGGACAGTTGCCCAATTCCTTGTGGTGACCGATATGCCCGCCTTTCCCAGCAAAACACCACCAACCTTGCTTTCCAGTATGCCACCCGGGCAGTACGAGTACGCCGCGTGCTTGCCGACGACGAATCGTTCAGGCGACACGACCACATCTCCGATTGCCTCAAGCGCAGAGAGCGTCTTGTTGTTTTGGACAAATGTGACCAAGAGACGTGAATGGTCGAGGGCTCCTTCAGCCAGGGGGTTCTCCGAAACAATGGTGGCTAGTTCCGCCACCGACTTGACGATCACCGGCACCTCAACTCGCAGCTCACTCGAAATCGCGATCGCGATCTGGGCGGCGTGCCTGGCTGGCGCGCCCTTCGCGGCGTGGAACACCACGTTGCCACTATTGAGCAGTGTTGCAACGCTTGTATAGCCGAGCCTTGTCAGCAACGAGCGGAGTTCTGCCATGGGAATCCGCTTGGCCTTGCCAACATTGATGCCACGCAACAGGGCGATGAACGGAGTCATGTGCGACGCGTCACGAATCGATCGGCTCCCTCAAACGCTACCTCCCGCGTGGCGCCATTCGCCCATCAAGGAAGTTTCTCGGCTCCGAACGAGATCTTGGTTCATCAACTGAGCGATCGTCGTGATATGCGGCTCGACCGCGAGGTACTCAAGGATGAGCGGCATATCGGCGGGTCGATCCAGTCGTGAGGGAAGCAAGGCTCTGTAGTATCCGTATGCAGCACGTTCCGGATTAGCTGCCCTGCACTCCGGATCGCTCCAGAATTCCAAAGCGGCAAGGTCAGATTCCGAGTACTTGAGATTATCGAAGGCATAGTTGAGGTACTCGAGGTCGATCCCCGGTCGATCCGATGAACCGGCGCTCTTAGGAACCTTTGTTCTTGTCGTCCCAGACCTTCGGCTCCCAGAGCTCGACTTTGTTTTCGTCTGGGTCCATGATCCACGCAAACGTGCCGTTCTCGTGCGATTCGGGCCCTTGGATGATCTCTACACCTCCCGCACGTAGCTGTTCCAGCAGCTCGCCGAGGTTGTCGACTCGATAGTTGATCATGAAAGACGATGTGCTTGGGCTGAACCACTCACTGTCTTTCTCCGCGACATGCCATACCGTAAGGCCTTGATCCTCGGACGTGTCATCCGCCCATTTGAGGATCGCACCGCCAAAGTCCTCCAACGACATGCCCAAGTGCTTCCGATACCACGCTGCAAGGGCAGCGCTGTCGCCTTTGCTCTTGAAGAAGACCCCGCCGACACCGGTAATCTTCGCCATCGTTGCCCTCCTTTGTATCTAGCCGTCTTGTATCCAACCTAGTGTGCGTTAACCCGGCCGGGAGTTGACCTGAACGAACAAAGCGAACCAGCCGACCTGTTCCGGCTCGGGTTCAACGCGTTGTTCGTCCGCACTCCTTTTGGGGAGCGTGGACGTGGTCAAGCTACTTCCGCTTCAACGTCACTCTTGCAAACGGGGACCGTTTCTCGGACTTGTCCACGCTGTCAATTGTCCAAGACCACGTATCGCTCGTGCGGTCGTACGCGAACGTATTGTGAATACCGGTCCCGTCCGCAAATGTCCATACGAATGGGATCCGGTCGCCGACTGGCTTTCCGTGCCCGACGCCCGCAGCAGCGAAGTTGGTCGTGCCGGTATTGTCCAGCCACATGACCACATATTCAGCATTGTCTTTGTCCCACGCGATATGAATCCACGCTTCGTAAGCGAGCTCTCCGTCGTCATCCTTCTCGCGTGAGACTTCGTGGATGCGAATATATTGACGTTTGAGAATCCAGTCGACGTCCACCTCATGTGTTACCTGTTCCTTGCCGATTGTACCGGTCATCACCCATGCGCCCGTCATCTTGTCCATCAGCAATTCAGGCGTCGGCGGCACCGTGTTCTGTGCGTGGGCCATGGGCGAATAGAGTGACATCGAGGCGAGTGTCACAATCAGACCCCAACGTGCAGGTACGTGTTTTCTGATTCGTTGTGTCATTCGGGTACCTTAGACCTTTGTTGGGGGAATGCTCCAGTTCTGTCAAGCGGATGAACGTTCGAGCTTCAGCCGCGGCCCCGCCTTGGAAAGCGGCGTTCCTGGCGCCCGTCCGCTGGAAACTCGGGTTGGGCTGCACGGACCTACGAGTCGGGCGCGCACCACCGTCGATTGAACTTGGGCCGTGGCTAACGCGGAGTGGGAACGCGATCGGCGTCGGCCAGTTCAGCTGGGTTGGGCGACGGTACGAGTCGACGCGTCCCCCGGTCAACGAGGAGCCGATCCGTCGCGTCCAGCCGCTCAACCACCTCCCCAAGCTGCTCCCGCAAACTGAGCAGTTCACCGAGCAGCTGTTCGTTGACGGCGGCATCCTGGCGACGAGCCTGGAAATGACGGACCAACGACCGCCCGAGCGGGCTCCAGGACACAATCGCGACTCCAGCGCCAACTCCGACAACCCACGGGAGCACCGAGAGTCCAACTTGGATCAGGACGGAGAGCAACGGGGTTAGGTCCACGGGAGACCTCTCTTCGAAAATCAAGACAAGGACAAACAGCCGACCGATTGGTGTGCCGGGACCTCGGGCCTGCAACTTGCGTCGCTAGTGATTCGGTGTTGCAGCCCAACGTCCAGTGTATGAGCAGCGGGCCGCCCCCGGCGGGACCGCATCCTCAGCTTACACCTTTTGCGGCCCGGCCGCCAGATCCTGTGACCCGGTTGCTCCATACGCCAGTTAGCGCGCAACGCACCCATCCGCTCGCGTGGGGGAGAGGCTCAAGCTCCGCAATCTCGGCTGCGGCGTCGGAGCGAAGGGTATTCCAGAGAGCCCAATGTGGCCGGGTTCTACAAGAATCTTGGCGGCACCCGAGTTGGATGGGCGGACGCCAGTTTCGACGGGATCGACCGCCGACTCCCGGTACTGCACATGCCCGTCCATGGCGCGGTACGGGACGAGATGACTCCCTGACGACCGCGGCCGGTTCTGGCCCATGGCTAACCTGTCCCCCGGGAGCAATGCCTTCTTGAGTGGGCCGGTGCTACGCACGTCGGTGTGAGGGTATATAGCGTGCTGTAATCAACTTTGTGCCTCCGCACCGATACGGCGGGCGCTGATTGAGTCGGTCGCGAATCGGCAGGGCGAGATCGGCCCGCATACAACGCGCGAATCGCCTCCCGCCCGTTGATCTGTGCTTGACCGGGCGGTTGCATGACAGCGTCGTCCCACATGAAAGCCAAGGCCCTGATCTTCCTGGAGCCTTCGTTCAACGTCCGGAAGATCCAGTCAGTCGAATGGACCGCAGTCGATAAAACGGTGCCGACCCGGTTCCCTCGGAGACTGGACTTCACGGGACGGCAGGTGGTCGTGGGGGTCGAGTTCGACATCAACCCCAAGCCAGACAAAACGAGTTCGGCGAATAGAGAACTGAATGTCCCCACTCCCTGCGACTCTCGATGGTCGCCGTACCGGGGACGCCCGGAACTCTGGTTCACTCAGCCTGGTACGGCGTCCCAACACCCTTCTCACAGAGCTGCTTCAGGCTGTGGAGGTAGTATCCCCAGTTGAAGTTGTAGGTCCCGTAGGTGTCGTCATCCAGCTCCTGGGCGTACTCCTGCACGAACCGGAGCGAGGTCTCCCCGTTCGGGGAGCGGAGCGCGAAGGTGAAGGCATTGTCCTGCCAATTGGTGTGGCCCTCCACACACTGCCACTCTACCAGTTCGTTCTCCTTGAGGGTGGTCTGCTTCATATGAGGGTGAAAGTCGCCCAGAAACGTGAACCGGATCAGGCCTCCCAGTTCTGCGTCGACGGTCGCCTTGGTGGACCACCACCCAGTCACGCCCCCCTCGGTCGTCAGCGCCTGGTACACCCGGCTCGGCGGCGCATGGATACTGACTGTGTGAATGATGGTCTTCATCGAACAGCCCTCCCGGTGTGTTGGCTCTATGCGCTAAACGTGAACTCCGGATCCCTGTCGACGCCGAATGTCACGGCGATTCGGATTCCGCAGAGACTCATAGTACGGCCAGGCGCTCATCCGAAGGGAACTTCAGAAGCTCGCTGAGGTCGGTCGGACTCATGGATGCAAATTGGGGCCGATGTCGGCATCTGGCAAGAGAGCGTGTGGTCTAACAGCTTACACATCAGCGGCGAAGGCCCGCCGCGGGGCTTGGCATCAGGCGAATTGATGCCGACGTCCTCGACCGCTGCGTTTGTCTGTTAGACGCCAACAATCTCGTTGAGGCCCTCGACGACCTGGGCCAACTCTTCGGGAATCACCTTCGCAAGCCGCTTCCCGATCCGCTCGACCGACAAGTGCGAATCTGACTGATCGTAACCCATGAGCGCTTCGGAAGGGCGGAGGGAACGCACCTCCAGCGTCAACGGAAAGCCTGCTCGCGGCGGCTGGCTCGTCAGCGCAACCGCGATCACCGTCCCCGAGCGGGCATTGAACACGTCATGACTTATGACCAGCACAGAACGCCGTCCGGCCGGCGCACGTCCGCACCCAACCCTTCGTCACCGAGCGCCTGTTCCGCGGCGGGATCTAGCTTGGCACACTCCTCGCCAAGTCCCTGGCGCTCCAGGCGGTCAAGCTTCTCCGTCACGGCGACTTCAATCGCCTGACTCCGGTTGGGAAAGTGCCCCCCGTCGACCAGGCGGTCGAGGCGATCAAGATCCTGAGCCTCCGCGACCTGGGCGTGATAGAGGTCCCAGCGGAGCTGCGAATTCATCCACAGGTCCGGCGTGGTCCCAAAGAACTTGGCCAACCGCAGGGCAGTCGCGGGCGTAATCCCGCGCCGCCCGTTCACCAACTCATTGACTCGCTGATACGGGACCCGGATACCATCGGCCAACTCGCACTGGGTCAGGCCCATCGGATTCAGGAATTCCTCCCAACAGCATCTCACCAGGATGCGTCGATGCGCGGTGGGTTGGAATGCGAACCATGACACACTCCCGGCTTCAGCCTAGTGGTAGTCAACGATCTCGACACCTGCCGGTCCCTGGTCGGTCTAGGTAAAGCCGGCAGCAGCGCGGGATGAAGGTTGCCATGGCAAGCCTGGAGTTCATAGATCCTCGATTCGCGCTACCTAACGTCTTTGCAAATATACTGCGCCGCGAACTTAAACAGATTCCTCATACTCATAGGTTACGCCCTTTCCTCACCAACATCCCTATTCAATCACTCCCAAAAGCGGCGCCAGTATCATTTGCAAGTTATGCGGCAATCCAACACCCAATAACTGTAAGCGTCCGGGTTGTTGAGCTTCGGATGCTCTTACCGGGTCGAAAAGCCCGCCTCTTTCCAGGCCTCCAATCCTCCCTCCAGATAACACACATTCGTGAATCCCATGTCCTTCAGTAACTTGCCAGCGAGGGGGCCAAGGAGCCCCAGTTCGCAAGCCATAATGATGGGGCGGGACCGGTTCTGGAGCACCGGGTTGCGCCATTCCTCAGGGACCTCATTGTCTGCTTGGTAGGTCAACGCACCGTAGGAAATGTTCATCGCACCGGCAACCATGCCCGTACCAGCGACATCCGCCGCGTCTCGGGGGTCAATCACCAATATCTCTGGATGTGCTTCCATCCGTCGGTGCGCTTCCGCCGCATTGATGACCGGTACTTCGGTCATCGCCTCTTCTACCATCTGATTGAAAGTCTTTGCCATCGCTTCCTCCTCCGCGCGTGATGGGTGCCGGGCACCCGTTCTACTCCGGTCAGCCAGGATGGGCGTGAAGACTCATGCTCGGTTTCCTATTGTACCCGAGCGCGGACCTGGCTCGTCGCCCCTGGTGCAATATGCCGCGATCGCCACTTTGCCGCCGAACGCCTGCCATTTAGCTGCAAAGCGTAGCTGTATCTGCTGCCATGGCTTGTTAGGCAAGCTGCACCTCCTCATCCCGCTACCAACGCCAGGCACGCACCCACCGGGTCCTGAACAACGGCAGATGCGTATGTCCCATCTGTTTGTTGTGTCGCTTTGATGATCTCACCCCCGCCCTCTCGCACACGACGAAGACTTTCGGGGAGATCGCCAACGGGGAGGTACATCAGCCAGACCGGCGGCAGGCCCAGGTTCGCGCCGCGCGCATGACAGACTCCCGCCGCCGGGTTCCCGTCATCACCGAGCATGTTGTAGTCGGCGTAGCGATCGCCTGCGTCCTCCATCTCGACGTCCTGCACCGACCAGTCAACGACCTGGCGATAGAAGTCACGGGTTGCGGAGGCGTCGGAGACCGTCAGGTTCAGCCAGGAGATGCAACCCATCGGCGCCGGGACGTCGCGCGAGGAGACGTCATCAGTTGGAGGGAGCGCCTCCGCAGGCACGACTGGAATGATCCCGAACGCCGCACCATTGGGATCGAGCAACACCGCCCATTGGCTCCTTCCATCGCCGTCTTTGCCATGCATGAGCTCACTCCCGCTCAGATCGAGCGCACGCTCCACACTGGCTGCGACATCGGCGACCTGGATGTGCGGCATCCATTGGAGCGGGAGGTCAGCATGCTCCGCGCTGCGCGATCCCAAGCCGATGATCGGCATGCCACGGCTGTTCATCAGATCCTCGCGCCAAAGCGGATTCTCGCCCGTGCCGAGTACACATGAGTAGAAGCGCATTTCACGTTCGTGGTCGGGAACGGCAATGTCGGCGCTGAGGATTCCGCCGACGCGTGGGACGAAACGGTCACTCATGGTCTGCATCCTAGTTGACCTCACGATGGTTGGCGCGTGAAGGTTCTCTTGCCAGATAGCCTACGTCAATGGGCTCGACACATCGCGACGATCCGGAGCCGGCCTAACGGCATACAAATCAGCGGCGAAGGCCCGCCGCGGGGCTTGGCATCAGGCGAATTGATGCCGACGTCCTCGACCGCCGCATTTGTTTGTTAGACGCCAACAATGTCGGTGAGGCCCTCGACGACCTGGGCCAATTCTTCGGGAGTCACCTTCGCAAGCCGCTTCCCGATCCGCTCGACCGACAAAGTGCGAATCTGACTGATCTTGACCCATGAGCGCTTCGGAAGGCGGGGGGAACTCAACTCCAGCGTCAACGGAAAGCCTGCTCGCTGCGGCTGGCGCGTCAGCGCAACCGCGATCACCGTCCCCGAGCGGGCATTGAACACGTCATGACTTAAGACCAGCACAGGACGCAGTCCGGCCTGCTCACGTCCGCGGGTGGGGTCGAGGCCGGCCCAGCGGATCTCCCCCCTCAGTATGCCGGCCATGCCGCCACGTCCGCACCCAACCCTTCGTCAGCGAGCGCCTGTTCCGCCGCGGGATCTAGCTTGGCACACTCCTCGGCAAGCCGCCGGCGCTCCAGGCGGTCAAGCTTCTCCGTCACGGCGACTTCAATCGCCTGACTCCGGTTGGGAAAGTGCCCCCTGTCGACCAGGCGGTCGAGGCGATCAAGAACAGGGGCATCCAGGGTGACTGCAACTTTGGCTTTGGCCATAAAACCTCCGGTATGACACTATATCATACCGTCCGGGCCCGCAAGCGTCCGGCCTTGGCGTCTAACGTCATTGCAAATCACCGGCGGGTGACCCTCGCCAGCTGCATCGACGGTGAACGTCCACGAACCCTGCCAGACACACAACCCTACAACTTCCTTTAGAAACGAACGCGCCCACCCGCTGCATCTTCGGGTTAGGCGGCCCGGCTGGGCAGAATCCGCCGCGGGCGCAACCAGAGAATGTCGGCAACGTAAACCACGAGTAAACCTACCGTATAGGCCAGTAGATCAAAGGGGTCAAAGCGACCACGAGTGATTGCGAAGGGCGTGCCGGCGAGATCGTAGCGTTGCATCCACTCCCATAGGAAACAGCCCCCGAACACCACGCTGAGCGCCGTAAGCGAGCGGAGCCGCAGGCGATCGTTGCGCAGCATCACGTAAAGATACGGCGGAGCGAAGAGATCGGCCCCGTAGTTGGTCAAGAGACCGGCATTCACTCGGTACATCTGCAGGCCGCCAATCCCGACGAAGACCGCGACGAAGTAGATGTTGAGCAAAACGGCATACCGACGCGGCATTGTGCTCGATCGCTCGGTAACCTCCTGGGCCGCCTAACGAGTTTGCGCATGAGTTGCGGCCCGCGGGGCGCGAGCAGTTAACTCACACGCGACAGTAGCAAACGCCCGTTAGGCTGGCCCTCGCCTAGCCAGAGGCCAATCCCAACGCCCGCCGCCGTTCCGCGACAGCTGCATGGACCAAAGCCCGTAGAGCGGGGCGCTTGAGGTCCGCGGGCTCCCGGAGCTTGACGTGGCGGAACTTCTTACCCGATCCCTCTAGTCGCCCTTCAGGATCTGGTAGGTTGACACCATGGTTGAACCCGAGGCTCACATGGCTCGTATATGGGCCGAGCCAGCAGAAGTGCTCCGTCATTTTCTTAGGTCCCACGCCGTAGCCAACAATCTTCTGGCGTGGCCAGGCTACCTCGACTGCGCCCGGAAAAATCTCGAAAACCAGTAGGCGGACGCCCCGCGCAAGCTCGGCGACCTCGGCACCCACGTCAGTCAGGGTATCTTCGAACTCCTCGTGCGTCGCGTCGGTCTTGATTCAACACCTCCAAGGGGTTCAAGGGCAGCCTAACGTCCAGTGTATGAGCAGCGGGCCGCTCCACGGTGGGGCCGCATCCTTAAGATGACACTATCGCGGCCCCGCCGCCAGATGCTGCGGCCCGACGGCTCCATATGCGTGTTAGGCAACATGATCGTCAAGCCGTGAGCGCCATGGCCACCGCCTCGGGGTCCACGGATGCGACCCGCAGGAGCGCGCGCGCAGGCCCCTCTGGCGTCCGCCGGCCCTGCTCCCAGTTTCGCAGGGTCGCCACGCTAACACCGATCATCATCGCAAACTCCACCTGGGTGACGTTCAGCTGGTCGCGAATGGCCTTGATGTCGGCAGGCTTGAATGACGTGACCCGCGCCGGCCGGAGCTGCCCCCGACGGATCCTCCCAGCCTGCTTCACACTGGCCACCAGCTTCTTGAAATCAGACGACTTCATTCGAGTTCCTCCTGAATCAGCCCACGGAGGGTCCTGAGTTGTGATGGCGTCTGGTCCTCCTGGGCGCTCTTCGCAAAAGCGAAGAGCATGTAGAACGTCTCCTCGGCAGGGTGCCAGTAGTAGATGATCCGGAGCCCACCACGCTTGCCGCGGCCGCTTCCAGCCCACCGCACCTTGCGTAGGCCCGCCGAGCGCGGAATGACAGGACCCTGCTCGGGGCGAAGGAGTAGGGCGACCTGTAGGGCGCGGTAGTCCTCCTCGGCCAAGGCGCTCCGTATAGCGGCCGTGAAGATTGGCGTCTCAACGAAGCGCATAGAACAAACTATGCCATTGGCGTACTACACGCAAGAGGTTAGCTGCTGCCTAACGCTACGCGCGTGAGTAGCGGGCGCTGCGCGGCCGTTGCCGCGCTGTCCCGGCCAGCTATCAATATGAGAGCGCGGCCGCGGCCGCACCAGCAGCGCGCCCTCGCCAACTCCATTTGCTCCTCTGAAAGCGCGGTTGTCAATGGGCACACGTGCCCCTCGGACGGTCGAGCCGCCCCTGTGTCTGCACCCACCGAATCTGCCAGCAGCTCCCTCAGCCTCAAGCGCGGCCCGAAGCCGGCTTCATGCGCCTCTGCGGACGCCACGGTCCAGGAGCATTGTCGAAGAAGGTGGCCCATTCGTGTTACCGGGGAGACCGCCGACTACGCGGCCGAGCCCAGCGCATGGACCGGGCGCAGCTCCAGCTTGTGTTGCCGGAGCCACACCTCGTAGCTCCAGCCTTCCCGCAGGCACCAGTACAAAGAGCAACTCAGCTTCCGGGCGGCGGCCACCGTCGCCTTGGCCTTCCCCTTCGCGCGCAGCAGACGTTGATAGTGGCTTCCGACCGGGCCCGTCGCCAGGCAACCCCGGCTTTTATATGGTCGGGTTAGATGGCCCCTTGGCAACATGTCGGATACGACATATTTTTGGTGATGGCTGCCGCGGACAAACCCCTCGTCTGGCTCAAGGGCGAGATCAAGACCCCGCCCTTCTCCGCGGCCGCCCGCATCGAGGCCGGGGTTTTGCTCCGACGCCTGCAACATGGCCAGTCGCTGGCGATGCCCCAGTCGCGCCCCATGCCCGGCATCGGGGCTCGGTGTCATGAGTTGCGGATCCCCGACGACCGACTGACGTGGCGGATCCTGTACCGCATCGACCCGGATGCCGTCATCATCGGGGAGGTCTTTGCCAAGAAGACTGCCCAGACCCCGGTCGACGTGATCACCCGGTGCAAGCGCCGATTCAGGGCGTATGACGTTGCGACCAAGGAGTAGCGAATGAAAGCAGCCAAGCGTGCAAAGCTCGAAGCGACCGGATGGACCGTTGGATCCGCCGCCGACTTCCTCGAGCTCAACCCGGACGAAGCCACCTTTGTCGAAATGAAGGTGGCCTTAAGCCAGACGCTCCGGCGGTGGCGCACCCGAAAGCGGCTCACACAAGGCGAGCTGGCCAAGCAGCTCCGATCCAGTCAGTCGCGGGTCGCGAAGATGGAGGCCGCGGACCCCAGTGTCTCGGTCGACCTCCTCCTCCGTTCGCTGTTCAAGCTGGGAGCCAAGCCGGAGGATATCGCGAGGGCGATCGCCTAGCCCCAGCGCCGTTGGCCCATCTAACGGCTTGGCAATCACCTGCAAAGCGGGCCGCGGGGACTCATGATACGTAACCATGGTGGGCCCGCTGTGACGGGTGCATTGCCTTGTTATGGCGCACCTTCGTCGCCCTGTAGCTCCTGAAGAATACTCCGCACCTCCGCTTCCAGAAGTGGCAGGTCCTTCCTGACCATGTCCCACGCCATTTCGAGATCAACGCGGAAGTATTCGTGGATCAGGATGTCTCGGGCTCCGGCGATGTCGCGCCAGGGAACGGCGGGATGCTTCGCTCGGACATCATCCGGAACACCCTTCGCCGCCTCGCCGATGACCTCCAAGCGGCGGATCACGGAGTCCTGCTTTTCGATATTCGCGGCAAACGCTTCGAAGTCCAGACCTTCGGTGTAGTCCCGAAGAAGGTCGATGGCATCAAGGATCTCGCCAAGAAGGATGTCGATGCCTCGCCTCATAGGACGGAAACCAGTCCCCTCAGTATCGCGTCACGCAGCTTCGGGTGGAGCGAACCACGGGTCGCAACGTCGACGTCTCGACCGAGGATCTCGCAAAGGTCCAAACGAAGCCCGGAGAGGTCGACGAGTGTCCGCCCCTTCTCGAACTCCACGAGGAAGTCGACATCGCTGCTGGCCGTGGCTTCGCCACGTGCGACGGAGCCAAAGATGCTCGCACGCACCACCCCACGGCGTGACATCGGTGCGGCGACCTTTTGGCGGATCTCATCGATGGTGGGACTCATACCCCGCAATCTATGCTGCCCGCCGCCCCGCTCCAACGCCCCAGAGCCAGACGAGCCGTCGAACAGGCCCGGTGAAGAGTGCGGTCTAACGCCAGCTTCTGCTGCGAGCGGTCGCATCATCGCGAGCGCGGCGAGCTTCCGCAAGCCGCTCGTCAGCAGCAAGCACGGTTAGGCCGCGGCGCGCCATACAGTGGAATGGCTCCGTCCGCGTGATTCTGGGCGACGGGTCGTTGTGCGTGCCGAAGGTATGCTCAGACGCAGCCGAATCCCGCCCGCGCTTCCTGCCGCGTGCACGATCCTTACTTGTCAGGCAAGCCGAGTGCGCGAAGCATCGCCCGCCACCCATCGGCTTCCGAGGTTGCGCCAACGCGGTCGAACAGACTGGCGCGGTCCCGAATCCGCCCACCAATGTCTCGCACAGTGGAGTCCCGTGACGTGAGCTGTTCGTAGGTGAGCCGGGCACGGGGCGCTTCGCCGCGCCGGATCGCATCGACTAGCAGCATCATGAGGACGTCGTTGTTCGCGACATCGTCGTTCACTGCGCGCGCACGCACCGCCAGCTCCGCGAATGCAGCAGGTTCTACCGTCGCGAACAGATGTCGTGTTTCGCGAGCCGTCCGTGGAATTCCCCCATCGAGTTGCGGGCGCTGCTCACCAGGCTGGAGAACGGTCACATGTAGCGGCTCCCGCGCTGGCGGCCCACTCGCGTTGTGTTGCCGCGCATCCAGCCATCCGGTGAGATATTCGACGAGCGCCTGATATGAGCGACGCGCCGTGTCACGCGCACCGGCGTTGCCGCCCGGGAGATCGGCTAGGAGCTGTTTTCGAATGTTTCCTTGGGAAATGAAATCATTGTGCGAGAGACCCGGAACCGTCACGAGCCACCGGCTGGTTCCCGAAACTGAATCTGCCAACTCGAAGAGCGCCGTCGGTCCCGCCACGAAGACGAGCGGCATGCGGATTGTTTTCCGATACGTCACCACGCGATCGGTGAACGACGCCCAGGCACGGTCGCTCAGCATCGAGTAGTCCTCGGTGGTGTCGAGCGACAAAACCGCATCTACCGGCGCACTCGGGTCGGTCGAGAACGCCAACATCGCCTGCGCACCGGCGCTGTGGCCAACGATGCTCACCGACGTGATGGTGAGCTTCCGCATTCTGCTGACTTCGAGAACGAGACGGCGGATGTCGCGCGGCCGCGATTCGTCGGTCGAGTTTGTGAACATGTCCGCATCCGCCTCGCCGGGGAATGCGCTGCCGATCACGATGTAGCCGCGACTCGCGAGGTACTCGCACAGCACGACATTGTCGTCCATCGAACTCTGCGCTCCCTGCGTATAGACGACGACCGGGAACGCACCTTCCGGGAACGGCGCATCGCGAATGGCCAAGGAGCGAGCCGCAAAGAGCGATTCGATTCGCTGCCGCAGTTCAGGCGGCGTCGAGTCTCGCGGGGTCTTGGCCAGTTCGCGCCACGCGATGCGACGTTCGACATCGACCAGTGCGGACGCATACGCGGCGGCGGGACTCCCGCGCGCCACGCGCAACGCGCCGGCGAAGTAGTCATCATAGGGCATCCGCGTCCCCGCCGCGGCAGTCGTCGGATACCACACATTGAGCAGGACGGGTCGATACGTCAGGCCGTACTGCTGACCGTACGGAAGGCGCCGAGTGGAATCGATGACCCAACGCTGCGAGAATCCCACCGTGTGCGTACCGGGTGTAAGTCCGTCCCAGTAACCGGGCCCGGAAATGACCTGCACGGCAAACAGGAGTGATGGCAATAACGACACGAGACCCCCGAACGCTAAGGACCGATTCACTTCGTCGAATAGTATAACACCGTGACCTCGAGTCAGCGTTGTATTGGGCAGCACTGGGGCGGGGGCGGCGTTGGCGCGGCGAATGCCGAACGGTCTGTGCGCACTAACGCGGCATAGCGTCTTTTGCCGTGCCCGGAGATCTGCGCCCCGCACCATCGGTGGATCGCAGTCACGAGGTGCGGATCCGTACTCGTGAGCCGGATCGACCCATCTGGCACGCTTTGGGGCGCAGGAAACGGCTCAGCTCATTCTGTGTTCGTCGGCCTAACGCCCAGCATCAGCTGCGGCGCGCAGAGCCGTCAGCTGCATGCTGTTGTTGGACGGCGCGCTCACTTGACGGCAGAGACGAGAATCGCGGGGTTCGGCATTGCGAAGACATCGCCGCATCGGTAGGCATTGGCGCGGTCCCGCACAGTATCTTCAATCGCGCGGCGCACCTCACTTGGGAACGCCTCCAGGTTGGCCCAGTCTCGAAATGCGGCCAGGAACGAATCGATTGATTGCGTTCGCCACGCGATCTGGAGCTCCCTCACCGAGGACTCACGAAACCCGGCATCGCGGGCAACCTCATGGAATACCGTAAAGTCGCTGACGCCAAACAACGGACCGTGAGGAAGTTCCGCAGCTCCGGCGTGTTCTTCCACTGCGGCGAAGAACAGGCCGAAAGCCTCGAGCTTCGAGAGATCTGCCCAAACGGTAAACCCCATTCGGCCTTCCGATCGAAGCACCCTGAACGCCTCCTTCAGCGCCTTCTTCGGGTCGCCCAAGTGATGAAGCACGAAGTTACCGACGACCGCGTCAAACTCGCCGTCCCCAAAAGGCATCGCCTCGGCAGACCCCGCGCGAACTCGATCTGGGGATGGAGCTGCCTGGCCTCGGCCAGCATCGCCTCCGAGAAGTCGAGGCCAATCGGGTGAGCGCCCCGGTCCGCGGCCACCGCCGCGACCAGCCCGGGACCAGTTCCCACATCCAGGACTCGGTCTCCCGCACTCACCTTCACTTCGTCCAGCAAAGCGTCAACGCCCTCTGCGACCAGCGCGCCGAATCCATCGATGTATCTCTTCGCGCACCGGGACCACGTTTCATTCTCGAATCGCGCAACTGTTGCCGCATCGAAGTGTTCCTGCATCTCTTCGTCCTCTTTCCAATAGCTGCTCCCAAGGCGCCGTCTAACGTCTGCCTTTGAGCCGCGGGGACTCCCGAGGGCGACAGCCGCCGCCGGCTGCAAACGCGTGTTGGTTCGTTTCTGCAGAAAGCTCTTTGCTCAGGCGAGGGACCAACGACCACGTTTGTCCCTTGCTACAGTGTCTCCGTCCCGAGTTCGCAGGCCTGACTTGCTACCGGTGGTCGCGGAAGAACTCGGCGACCTTCAGGGCCGGAGCAAATCCGAGCACTTCAGCGTTGCTCGCAATCGCGACCACCAGGTCCTCCGCGGTGTAGTCCACGAGACAGGCATTGAATCCTTGCACGGTTCCGCAATGGTGTACAAAGTCCCGCCCGGCACTGTCTTTGCGAATACGCCACAGCATCGCTTGTTGGAACCTTTCTGGGCTCGGCGGACCATTCTCACGGAATGCAAGGACGGTTTGCAGTTGAGGCGTGAACATCAGCGCCGTGGTCTCGGGCTTCAGGAGCCGTCCGTGATTGAGGGCCACGCCGAATCGTACGAGGTCGTCCACCGTCGCGATCATGCCACCGCTCGCGAACTTGTACGTCAAGTCTCCATAGGGATTGTTCACGCGACGTCCTTGCAGGAGCGCGTACCCCCTTGCGCGCCCTGCAACGATTCGGCTCGGAACGTCGAAGGCGGTCCGGAGCATGCCCGCCGGCCCCCACACGTTCGCGATCATGTAGGACTCGAACGGCAGCCCACTCGCTTTCTCGATAACCCCTTGCAGCAGGTTGACCGCGTACGAGGAGTACAGATAGAACGCCCCCGGCTTGAACAGCAACGGGTCGGCCATGAAGACGCGGATCGCTTCGTCGAACGACTCGAACGGCTGAACGTTCTCTTCGTTGAGCCCGTTCGGGAAGTCGGCTGATCGATAGTGACGAATCCCGCTCGTATGCGTCAGAAGATGCCTGAGCGTGATCGCGGCACCCTTATCGGGAAACACCGGCACGAACTTCTGGATGGGATCGTTCAAGCCGACCTTGCCTTGCTCGATGAGCTGCATCACGGCCACAGCCGTCATGACCTTTGAGACAGAGCCGATGTTGTAGACGGTGGAG
>JAJDDS010000609.1 GCA_029260195.1 Phycisphaerae bacterium | reverse complement strand
GTTACCAACTGCGTGTTCCACGCCAACACCGCCCACGTGGATCCGCAGGATCTGTACGGCAGCGCTAGCGTGTCCTACAGTTGCCTTCAGGACGCCCACGCGGGGACGGGCAACATCGTCGCCGACCCGTTGCTCGTCGACGCCGACGGACCGGACAACACCTACGGCACGGCCGATGATGACCTGCACCTGCTGATCGCCTCACCGTGCATCGACGCCGGCGACGATACCGCCCTACCGGCTGACACGTTCGACCAGGACAACGACGGCGACCACTCCGAGTCGCTGCCCCATGACTTCGAAGGCGACCCGCGAATCGCCGACGCAGACGGTGACAGCGCTCCCACGGTGGACATGGGCGCCGACGAACATTGGATCGACTGCAACGACAACGGGAAGCATGATGTACGGGACTTGGCTGAAGGCACCAGCCAGGACTGCGACGCCAACGACGTGCTCGACGAATGTGACATCGCTGACGGCACAAGCCCGGACGCCAACGGGAACGGTATTCCCGACGGTTGCGAACACATCCAGAACATCACGCAGGGCACCTGGCACACCACCATCCAACTGGCGATTGACAGCGCATCCGACGGCGACGAGATCCAGGTCGGCCCCGGCACATTCCACGAGCGCATCAACATGCGCGGCAAGGCCGTCACGCTACGAAGCGTCGCCGGACCGGAGACGACTCTCATCGACGGCGACGACGGTGGCACCGTCGTGACGTGTAACAGCAGTGAAGTTCCCGAGACCGTGATCGATGGATTCACCATCACCAACGGACATGCGCCGAACGGTGGCGGTATGTACATACGGAACGCCAGTCCGACGGTACGCGACTGCACATTCACTGCAAACAACGCTACGACCGGTGGAACCGGCGGTGGGATGTACATCCAAGACGGCAGCCCGACGCTGATCAACTGCACGTTTGTTGGAAACTGGGCGCGTAACGGCGGCGGACTAAACACCTGGAACGCCGCCAACTCGACATTCATCAACTGCGGGTTCTACGGGAACCTTGCCGCTGGCGGCAGCGGCGGCGGGGTCCTAAACGGCTCCAACGGCGCCGCGACGTTGATCAACTGCGTCATCAGCGGAAACTCCGCGTCAGGGTCAACAGCACGCGGCGGTGGTTTGCACAATACCGGCAACGTCGATCTCACAAACTGCACGTTTCGAGGCAACTCGGCCGGCGACAAAGGCGGCGCTGTCACCAGTTCGGTCAGCATGACCATGACCAACAGCGTTCTTTGGGACAACGCCGCACCCGAGGATCCTGGCATCTGGATTCAAGGCGGCGCAATCGACGTAATACACAGTCTGGTCCAGGGCGCCTGGTCCGGAATCGGCAACATCACCGCCGACCCCATGTTCGAAGATGCGGACGGGGCGGACAACGTGGCCGGCACGTTGGACGATGACCTTCGCTTGATGGCGACAGTCTCCCCCTGCATCGACGCCGGTGACAACGCCGCCGTCCCGGCCGATGTTCTTGATCTGGACGGTGACGGCGATGTCGACGAGCCGATCCCCTTCGACGTGGCGGGCGCATTGCGCTTCGTTGACGACCCTGCCCGCCCTGACACCGGCAGCGGTGTCGCAACCATCGTCGACATAGGGGCGCATGAATCCCAGGCACCGATCACCACCGGATTGGCAGACCTGGACGGCGACGGTGACGTGGATTTACTCGACTTCAGCTCGTTCCAGGCCCAGTTCACCGGTCCGCAATAGGCCCGCCGTCACTCGCATCGCGGTCGCGGCGGCGGAGGGAGTTCAGGGGGGGGCGTTCGGGGGACACACACCGTATCTTTAGAGGGAGAAGGGCGCAGGGCTTTCCACGTGGAGGGGTCCACGCTTGACGGTGGGAGCTCGATGGCGCCCCGCCTTTGGATGTGGGGCACGCAGGACCCAAGTCAACCGCCGGCACCGGCGATTCGTACGGCCTGTGGGACGAAAATGACCCCGTTTTCAATGTCAGTGGCTGAAATGCGGAAAACCTGGCCACGCTCGTTGGTGAGAACGAGATCGTCGCCGTCGAAGCAGCACCCCTCGACCTGGTCGTTCGGATACCTAGCGAAGGTGACGCCCACCCCGTCGCGCGGAACCATCGCCTCGTCCACCGCGTAGATCCACGTCTGCCGCGTCGTGCAGACTGCCAACCGCGATCCGTCCGCCGACAGGTCCGCACCGCTTGCCCGGTAGGCACGCAGTGCCGCGTTCTCGTGCAGCGTGACGACGTTCCGCGCGTCCGGTTCGAGGTCGTAAATACGGGCACGGTTGCGATCATGGCGGCTAATTAAGTACATCCGGTCGCCACGCACGACGAACGCCTCGGCGTCGAACCGTTTATCGGGATAGGTGAACGTGTAGGTCGCGACCGGTGAGACCCGCTCCCCGCCGTCGCCGTAGGGGTCGGGCTCGCGGATCTTGTGGACATGACGCACGGCGGAAAGCCGGAAGTTATTCCCAATGTCGGCGATGTAGAGGAACCCCGCGTCGTCTGCGGCGATGTCCTCCCAGTCGCCGTGCGGCGCGTCGATCTCAACACGCGACAGAATCGGTCCCCCCTCCGTAATCGCGTAGATGGCGGCTTCGTTGAAGGAATCGCTGTGCGTCCAAAACACGCCGTCGTGACGCCGGCTCGCGATCAATCCCGAGGACTCGCGAACGACGTTCGTATCCAATTGGCCGACCGGGGACCACACCTTCCGCGGGCCCGAAACATGCGCCCACATATCGACATCGGACGCCGAGGCTGGTCGACGCTGTCGAGCCATGAGCGTCGACCAGCCGACACACGCGACCGCCACAGCCGTCGCGAACACGAGCGGGATGATCCAGCGTAAGCTCATAACCACCCTACGTATCGGCTGGGCGGCGTGTTCGCCTTGCTGTCGCCACGGTGAACGACATCGGGAGCAACAAGCGTGTCAGGTCATGGCGTGCTGTTCGGCGATGAGGAGCTGTTTGGTTCCGCGCGTCATCAAGGCGCCGCACGCGTCCAGAACGGGCAATCGACTCAGGGCTGTGGCAGCGCGGTGTGAAATCGGGGCCTCTTCCCACGCGGCGGCATGAAACGTCACTTCGCCGGACCCGGCGCGGGCCTCTTTAATCTCGGCGTTGAACGGCAGTGCGGTCGCGTAACTCAGATCGGCGCCGCGGAAATCGCAGGCTGGAATGTGTTTCCAGCCCATCCAGATACGTCCTTCGTTTTGCTTGACGATGGCCTGAATCTCGCCGGGCGACAGCTCGCGCGCGTCGCGGATTTCGCCACTGACCAATGGCGTCCCCTTCTCGAAGACCTCAAATCCCCTTCGTCCATCGCGATCCCAGGCGTCCGGAATATCCGCGAACAGCTTCGGAGCGCCGAGAATCTCCCGCCCCAGCATGATCGGCTGAAATTCGTTCTCCCACAGCACCAGCGCGAAGTTGCCCTCGGCGCGGTCCGTCGATCCCTCGAAACGGGCAGCCGCATTGACGGCGACGAGGTTGTACCCTCCCCCCGCCATGAAATCGACGTCGCGACATTCGACGAAACTGACCGAAATGATCGCCGGATCCGCGGAAACGAATCCGCGTGGGAGCATCGCGGACACCGCCTCCGTCTCGGTGACGAAGGAGACCGTCAGTGTCGTATTGTCGCCGTAATGGGCGACTCGACCGTCCCACCCATCGTCCGTCGGACCGAAATGCCCGGGCATCACGTACGGTGTGTCATTATCAAATGTGAATCCGGTCATCAAACAAGCTCCACGACTGCCAGTGCGGTGTGTTAAGGGCGCTCCAGCGCCACCATGTCATCGTACGTCTCGCGACGGCGGATCACGCGAAAGTGGTCACCCTCCACGAGTATCTCCGGCGCGAATGGCCGCGAGTTATACCGACTGCCCATGACGCTTGCATAGGCCCCGGCGGTAAAGACAGCCACAAGATCTCCGCGCGTCATCGGGGGTAGCCAACGATCCTTGGCCAGAAAATCACCGCTTTCGCACACCGGACCCACAATGTCCATCGGCACCGATCCCTCCGGTTTGAAATCGCGTCGTCGCTGCGGTGGGACGAATCCCGTCGGCGGCGCCACCGGCCAGGCGAAGTGGTACCCTTCGTAAAGTGCGGGTCGCAGCAACTCGGTCATGGCTGCGTCGGTGATGAGGAACTGTTTGTCGCCGCTCGATTTGGTGTAGATCGTCCGGCCGACCAGAATGCCGGCGTTTCCGGCGATCGACCGGCCGGGCTCGAGAACGAGTGTCAGCCCCTTGTCGCGGATCAGCGGGATCACCGCGTCGGCGTAACGTTCCGCGGGCGGGGCTTCCTCGCCTTCGTAGTGCGCCCCGAACCCACCGCCTATGTTCAGTGTGTCGATGGAGGCTCCGTCACCGCGAAGAAGATCGATCAACTCGATGGCCTTCGTGGTTGAGCGTACGTAAGGCTCGATCGAATTCACCGGCGAACCGATGTGAATGTGGATTCCACGAAGGCGGGCGTGCGCGCACCCCCGAAAGTCGGAGAAAACTTTCCTCGCCCGCTCCAGATCGACGCCGAATTTCGTCTCCCGCAAACCCGTCGTTGTG
>JAJDDS010000608.1 GCA_029260195.1 Phycisphaerae bacterium | reverse complement strand
CGACGACCGGTCCTTCTTGTTGACGACGAGGATCTCTTCCACGGACGCCTCGCCGTCGCCGTACACCATGACCATGCGCACGACTTTGTCCGTGCGAAGCGGATCACCCGCCGGCGGCGGGGGCGGCGCTGGTGCTTGCGGCGCCTCCACGGTTCTCCTTTCGACCGGCGGCTTCGGGCCACGATCCTTCGGCGGTTTCGGCGGTTCGCGAAACTCGGTGAACGGTTTCCGCGACGCGATCACCATGTAATCCTGCCCCAAGTGCTTCACATGCGCCGCCGGCTGATCCAAACGCGACGGGTTGACTTCGCTCACCGGGTGCAACGGCGGAATCAACGCCTCGACCGACGCGTTTAGCTTCACCGGGCCGTCACCGCCCGAGCGTTTGTTCCGATCGGACGGCGGGTCCAGTTTCAGCGTCGTCACGCGCGTCACGTACGGCAGCTCGTAGAACGCCTTGAGAAATCCAACAATCGAACCCAGCGGCCCCTCCGCCGTCACATTGAACCGAACCAGCTTGATCCCCGCCTTCTTCACCTTCCGGTCGGACGGCTTGTAGTCCGCGATCGACCTCGGTGACACGCGCGGATTGATCAAGTTCGCATCCTCGATCAGCCGCGTCAGGCGCGCGTGCAGCGTGTTCTGAACGTTTTCTGCGGCAACGTCCCCCGTCCGCGCCAGATACTCCGCGTACTGCAGCCGGTACCGCTCGACGTCGTCCACTCGCGCGTCTTTCTCGGCCAACTCCTCCCGCAGTTCCACGTTTTCACTCGCCACCGCGAAAACGTACCGATCGACCATCGGCCAGGCTACCTTCAACCCACCGTACACGGCGCCCACCGACACAACCAGAATGGCTAACGTCTTCTCGCGCTTGCTCATATCCTACCTATCCACGACCGTCACCGATCGGCGACGCATTCGCGCCGCCCGCGATGCTCCGCTCATTGGCTCTTCTTCCCGTCGTCGCTTCCCTCCCGATCCACAATACTGATCTCGACACTCCCCGAATGCGGATACGACTGCTTCGACTTCACACTCGTGGTCCCCGTCGAGGCTTTGAACCGCGGATAATCCACGCCTTCCTCCCGAAACGCCTCAATCGCCGCAACCATCTCGCTGCCCACTCCGCTGTCCTTCGCGGTGAACGGCAGTTTGATCGTCAACTCCTTCTGTGAGCAGTCCACGGAGGTCAGCGCAACCCGCTTCTGTTCCGGAATCGTCGTCACCAGATCGCGCAGCTTGTCCAGCCACACCACGCGATGATTCTCGTATTCCCCCACCGCCTCGACCAATCGCGTAAACTCGCGATTCTCCGCCAACACCTTCTCAACATCCGCGATCTCACCGCGAAGCCGATCACGAATCTGATACTGCGGCCTTATCGAATAGTGATAGAACGCCGCGCCCGCGATGACGAACACGACGGCTGCCGCAGCCGCCAGCGGCGCCTTCTTGATCCGGCGCTCCGTGCGCGATACCGGACGCTTCGGCGCCAGAAAATTAAACGTCTCACCCGCGTCCGCTCCCTGCGCCAACACCAACCCCAGTGTGGCCGCGAACGCCCCCGCCGCCGCGCCCTGATCCGCGCCCCACCCGAAACACGTCGCGGGGTTGTATGGCTGCGCGGTGATCTTGTACTGGCGCTGAATCGCCTCCGCCAACGCCTCCTCGATGTCGCAGCTTCCGCCAATCACGGCGTGCCCGATCGACGCCCGTGGCTCGGACACGCGATAGGCTTCGATCGATCGCGTGACCTCGATCATCAACTCTCGCACCACCCGATCGAGTTCCGACGACGACGGATCGATCGGCGTCACCAGCGTCAAACCGGAATCCTGATCCTGCTCTTCCGCCACCGGACGCTCGTTCGTGCCCACCTCCAGCGAATCCGGTATGATCACATCCGCCGCGCGAGAGAAGACCATCTGGCCTTTCCGAATCACGTCGATTTCCGTCGTGCGCGGACCAACATCCACGAACAACGTCAGATCGTGCGGCGTCGTGCGCAGCAGCGCGTTCACCGCGAATTGGTTCGCGTTCGCCCGCAACCCGACTCGATGCAGCTTCAATCCGGCGTGCTCGAACACCTCCGTATAAAACGCCAGCACCTCTTTTCGAACCGCCGCCACCAGCACATCCGTCGTGTCACCGTTCGACTCGGTCGGAACCGTGAAGTCCACAACCGCCTGATCCGCCGGAAACGGCAGCTCTTTCGGAATCTGAAACGCCACCATCCCCGCCAGGTCGTTCAGCGACGCCGCCGGCAGCTTCAATGTGTAGAGGTTCACCTGATCCCGCGGAACGTCGACCAGCGCGCGCTTTGTGTGAATCCCCGACTTGGACAGCGCCTGCGCGATGAACCCGCCCAGCGAATCCGCCTCGCTCGTCCGGACCTCCCCCGGAATCGCCACGCTGATCACCTGATCGATATCCGTCCCTCGACGCGCGATTCGGCTTTGCACGATCCGCAGCGTCCGGCTGTCCCAATCGATACTCAGGATCGACTTGTCACCGATTGAACCCAACAAGTTCAGGATCTCCTTCGGCGTAGTGAATCGGGTACGCCGTGCCTAACATCGTGATGTCACGGTTGTACACGATCTGCGCAACCGGGCCACGCATTTCCAAGATTGTTTCCAAACGCGCCACCGTACCAACGTGGTCCGCGTAACCCATCGACTCAACGTGGAATCGAATTCCACGCGACGTAATCAACGGCGCGATCGCAACGAACTTCTCCGCCCCCAACACCGCCGCAGCCCACCCCGACGAACGCAACGCTTCCGGCTCTAACTCCGCGCGCGCCGCGATCAACTCAGCCACATCCTCATCCGTCAGGCCCGGCAGCGTCGCCAGCACTTTCGCACCGGCGGTGTTGATGCTGATCAACCCTACCGTCTCACCCGTCTCCGACGCGGTCAGCAAATCCATCACCCAAACCATGTCCTCCACCGTCAACGGCGACGGAACCTCGGTCTGTTGCTGCTGCTCTTGCTGCTGCTGCGACGGCTGACCTTGCTGACCGGGCTGCGCCTGACCCCGCTGCTGTTGATTGTTCCCCCCACCCTCGGTCCGGGGTTTCAGCAACTCGGCCGGCGATGTGATCCGCGGCTGACCGGAGGCAGCCTGCGTGACGAATGCGATCTTCGCCGGATCGTCGACGACGTCCTCCAGGCGATCCGCGATGACGGTTTGATCCCCGAACAAATACGCCCGCGGACGATTGTCCGCCGATCGCTCCAGGGTCCGCGAATAGACCGTGACGTAAGGATACAGACCCCGATTCAGCTTCGCATCGGCGTCGTCCGGCGGAAACGACAGGGCCCCGTCGTCCTCGTTCGGACTCATCAGCCCGTTCCGGTCGTAGTCCTCACCATACAGCAACTCGCCCGTGAACCCCCGAACAAGCAGTAGTTCCTCGACCGTATCGAACGCCGCGTTTTTCACCGCGTAGGGCGGCTCTAACCGCGCGTAAAACTCCGATTCCGCACCGAACGGGAGCGGCATATCGTCCGCGTCACGCCAATCCAGCAACCCGTCGGCCAAGTCATCCACGGTCACTTCCGCATCCTCGTCGATAAACGGCGCAATCAACGCCACCAACTGCATCCGGGTGGCTACGTTGATGTTCAGTTTCGACGACTCGTCCGTAACCCCGTAACGCACCAGGATTTCGTCGTCTTCGGGGTTGTCCGCCACGATGCTGAACCGAAACCGCGGGGACAAGTCGTCGTCGTCGAACTCCTCCGGCAGCCCAATCTCCTCCTCCAATACACCCAATCCCCACACAAGGACCCGGTGATACTCCTCCGGATTGTGATACCACTGGCTCATGTCCGCCTGTTCCGTCCGCAGCTTGAGCATCACCTTCTGCAACCCCGCCTCGGCTGCCAGCCGCGACTGCAAACGCAACGACATCGACTGTGCGGCGGACAGGTCCGCGTGCACGTAGAACGACGCGCTCCCGGCGATTACGCCGAGCAACAGAAGTACGAGCAGCGTCACGGGCAGAATGACCCCCCGCCTCGACCACTCACTGAAATGTCCCGTGTCCGTCGTCATTCAATCGCATCAAGGTCGTCCATCGACGACATCTCCCGCTGCAACCGAGGGCCTAGGAAAAACGAATCCGCCTGCGGGATCCTAACGATCCGCACATAGCGATCGTCCGGAATCGGCTTCACATCGTCCTCGTCATCCATGATGTCCTCGATGATCTCGATCTCCTCGTCATCCGGAAGCTCCGGCTCGTACCCCACCGTGATCATCACCATCTGCGGCAACGCGTTTCCCTCGGTGATCTCCCAACTGTCCCACCACTGCGTCCCGTCGTGAAAGAAAAACTCGACGAACTTCAGCTCCGGCGCGTACAGCTCATGCTTCGCCCCTTCCAGTTCCTCCTCGTCCAACTCTTCGTTCAGTTCGTCGTCGAACACGTCGTCCGCCGACCTGCCCAGCGACGACCGACTCGACTTTCGATCCGTGATACTCTCCCCGTCCCCAGACGCTGCACCACCCGATCCGTCCAGCCCCGACGGGTCGCCACCTACCCCGTCTTCGCCCGATTCCGCGTCCAGCTCATCCCCACCGAGTGCCGCCGCTTCTTCAGTCGACAGTTGGTTGAACGTCTTCCGCTCCCGCCGCACCAGACCCAGCGCCCGCGGATCCCCCTGATCGTCCGTGTTCACCTCGTCCCACGCGATGTAGTAGTCGATCTGGCGCAGGTCGAACTGACCCGGGCGCCGCCGATCCCGGATACCACGACGCTCCACAAGCGCCTTGTCCGGTATCACCACCGTGTTGATCGATACCCGGTTACGCGTCCCGTAGATCCCCGTCCCGTACCCTCCCGAGAACCCCGTCGCTTGACGCAACTCCCGCGCCATCCGGTCCACGATCACGCGTGCCAATTGCGTGCGACGAACGTGCTCCGCGCTTTCCGCACGAGCCTCCAACGTCGACGAGTAAAACCAAAACAGCATCCCCATCATCGGCACCATCAACGATGTTGACAGCACGATCTCGAGCAGCGTCACGCCCCCTCGCCGTCGCACGTTCAGAATCATGGCGTCCCCCCGTCCGCGCCCATATTCTCGAACATCCGCAATTCCTCGTCCGTCAGCTCGACCGACCCGTCAAACGTCGCCTCGTCCTCAGCTTCGCCAGCCTCACCGGTCCCCACACCGACCCCCTCCAAATCCAGCATGGCCCGAAACGTCGGCGGCAACGACGCCAACAACACATCCGCGTTATCGCCGAACAACGACATCAACGCCGGCAACAGTTCGATCAGGTCCTCCATATCGAGCTGCGTCACCATCGACGGATCGAAATTCGGCGGATCGAAAAACTCCGGGGGAAGCTTCTCGGTCAGCTCGTTAATCGTCTCCTCGTCCAGGCCCAAGTCCGTCTCAACATCCAATACCGCCGGCGTCGCACGCAGCATATGCACCTGGTACACCACCTCCGCGTTGTCCAGATCGAGCTCGTCATCCAGCGACTCGCGCGGCGCGTGCAGAATCTCCAGCGTCAACGCCCACAAGTCCTCGGTTGCGGTTTCCTCGATCCGCATCCGCCATCCATAATGTGGAAACCGCAGCGAGAAATCACCCTCAACCTCATCGTCCGCGTCCGCCTCGAAATGCACCAGCCCCGTTTCCAATTCCGCGATCTTCGACTCCGCCAGCATGATTAACCGGGTCAGATCCTCGCCGGCGTGCGCCGATTCCCGAGCACGGTTGATCTGCGCCCCCAGCACCGACAACCCCATCACCAACAACCCGATCGAGATCACCACCTCCAACATCACGAACCCGCCCCGAACGATCGCGGACCGCACTCCCAACTTCGGTCCGCGCCAGCGCTACGCCGCCCCCCCCCCCCCCCCCGCCCCCCCGGGGCCGGGGGGCGCAGAAAAAGGAAG
>JAJDDS010000607.1 GCA_029260195.1 Phycisphaerae bacterium | reverse complement strand
CCGCCGTCGAGGTCAACCTCGATGAATCCCCCATCGGCACGCGAAGCCGGGCGTCCGACGACCTCCGCGGAACAGCGGTGCTGACCCGCACCGTCGAGCGCATCGCGGAGGCCAAACGCATCGGCGACGTCTTCGTGCTCTGCCCGCCCGACCAGGTCTCCGCCTGCGCGAGGATGGTTCCCCATGACTTGAACAACCGCGTTTCAGTACGCCCCATTCGCATCCCCAGCGCCCCGTTCAGCAGCCTCATTCAAGTCGCCCGCAAGTGGTCGCTCGACGGGTCGCGCGGGGGCACTGGCGGCGTCTGCTCCATGGACGAATACACCCGCAGCGACGAACTGGCGATCCTCGCCCATGAACAGTCCGCCGACGCGCTCTTCTGCGCCTCGCCGTCGGCGCCGCTGCTCGACCCGGCGCTTGCCGACGTGATGATCGATCACGGAGAACGCACCGCGGACGAAGCCCGCCTGACATTCACACAGGCACCCCCCGGACTCGCGGGTACGGTCTACACCACCGACATCCTGATCGAAATGGGTCGCCAACATGTCCCGCCGGGCATGGTGATGAGCTACAAACCGGACACGCCAATGATGGACTTGGCGCACAAGTCCTGCTGCTACACCGCGCGGGAAGCGGTGCGCCACGCCGCCGGACGGCTGATCGTCGACACCGATCGCGCCTTCCAGACCGTCCACGATTACCTCGGGGCGAATCGCCCGCTCGACGCGGAATCCGTCGGGCGCTGGCTGATCGAGAGAGATCGGACCGACACGCCCCGCCTCCCCCGCGAGGCCGAGATCGAACTCACCACAGAGGACCAGCTTTCGGGCACGCTGTTGCGCCCGCGGGGCAACGTCGTCGGTTCGCGCGGGCCAATTGAAATCGAAGTCGTCCGGCGCGTGGTTGAGGAATTGGCGACGTTCGACGATTCACTGATCGTCCTGGGTGGGTTCGGCGAACCGCTGCTGCACCCGCATTTCGATCAGATCCTGGGGATCATCCATGACGCCGGAATCTATGGGGTCGCCCTCAAGACCAACGCCCTGGCGCTCGACGACGCCCGGATCGACGCCATCGTCCGGTGTGAGGTCGACATCGTCAGCCCACTCCTCGATGCCTGGACCACCGAGCGCTACCACACCCTCCACGGCGTCGACCGGCTGCAAGACGCAATGGACAACGTCAACCGACTCGCCGCTGTCCGCGGCCAGCGACAGTGCGTCGCGCCGCTGGTCATCCCCGAGATTATGAAGTCCGTCGAGACGGTCGACGAACTCGACGCCTTCTTCGACGGGTGGATTCGGGAGACCGGATGGGCCAACATCACCGGCTACTCTCACCACGCCGGGCAGTTGGAGGACCGAAGCGTGGTCCGGATGGCGCCGCCGACGCGGGAACCGTGTCGCCAGATCAACCGCCGCGCCACCGTATTGGCGGACGGCCGCCTGCTCACCTGCGACCAGGATTTCACTGGCCGTAGCGCCATCGGCGACCTGCATGAATCCTCGCTCGGCGACCTCTGGCGCGGCTCCGATATGCAACGCCTCCGCGATCGCCACCGAGAAGGGCACTACGACGGAATCCCGCTTTGCGCGCGGTGTGACGAATGGCATCGCCCCTGACGCCCTCCACGACGCGCTTGATAGGCCCCTTCGTCCGCGCTACACTTCGATGACGGGCGAAAGCACGGGACGCCGCCACGCATTGGACCATTCATGAACGAAACGGCTGGTAGATTCGTCGGAATTGACCTAGGAACCACGTTCTCGGCGATAGCGTACGTCGACGGGCGGGGTACGCCCGTTACCGTCAAGAACGCCGACGGACACGCGGTCACGCCCTCCGTCGTGATGATCGACCCCGCCCGAAACGTCCTGGTCGGCGAGCGAGCCCGTGAAACCGGTCTCACCCGACCCGATCTCGTCGCCGTCAACTTCAAACGCGACATGGGCGACAAGTTCTATCACCGACTCGTCGGTGGACGCGAATTCTCCCCCGAAGCCCTCTCCGCCATCGTCCTCAAGAAACTCCGCGACGACTTTCAACATCAGCTCGGACCGGTCGCCGGTGCCGTCGTCACCGTACCCGCATACTTCGGTGACAGCCGGCGTAAGGCGGCTGAAGACGCCGGGAGAATCGCCGGACTGCGCGTCGTCGACATCATCAACGAACCGACGGCAGCTGCCCTGGCCAACGCCTTTCGCCAATACCTCCACGCGGGCGGCTCGACCATCCGGTTTGAAGTCGCCGCGATCGCAGCCACCGCTCCTTCCACAACGCTGGTCTTTGATCTCGGCGGCGGCACGTTCGACGTCACCATCATCCGTATCAACGGCGAGCAGTTCAACGTGCTCGCCACCGGCGGCGACGTCCGACTCGGGGGCGTCGACTTCGACAAGCGTTTGGCTGACGCCATCGCCGATGACTTCGTCCGCCACCACGGCGTCGACCCGCGCGACAACGAGGAGTCCTACGCCAACCTGCTCACCGCCTCCGAGAGAGCCAAGATCGAACTCAGCACCGCGCAGCAGGTTGCGGTCCAACTCGACCATCTCGGACGCCACGTCGCCGTTCCTATCACGCGGGACCGGTTCAACAGCCTGACCTCCGACCTGATCACGCGACTACAGATGTCCGTCGAGATGCTCCTCGAAGATGCCCTACTCACCTGGGACCGCATCGACGACGTGCTTCTGGTCGGTGGATCTTCCCGAATGCCCATGGTCCACGAGATGCTCGCACGCATGTCCGGCAAGCGACCCAACATGGCCACCGCCCCCGAACAGATCGTCGCCCACGGCGCCGCCATCCACGCAGCCATCACTCAGATGACCGGCTCCGCCCTCAACGCCGCCGACGACGGCACGCGCTCCGTCGTTCAGGACACGCTGACCGAAGTCGGAGGGGACGACGGCGAGGACGTCCTGTCCATCTTCGATGCCCCAGTCATAGCGGCCGCCGGCAAGGTCCAACTAACCGACGTCAACTCCCACAGCCTGGGCGTCATCGTCCGCTCGTCCCGCGAGCAGCGCCTCGCCAATTCAATCGTGATCCCCAACAACACCCCCTTGCCCACGTCGCGGACCAAGGTCTTTGGCACCGAAGCCGCCAATCAACGCATCGTCCGCGTCCTGGTTGTCGAGGGCGACACCCGCGATCCACGCGGATGTACGCAAATCGGTGAGTGTGTCATCCGCGATCTCCCCAAAGGCCTCCCCCTCGGTTCACCCGTCGAGGTCACCTTCCGATTTGACAAGAGCGGCAGAATCCACGTACACGCTCGCGAGACAACGACGCAGATCGGCGCCGAAGCCAGCTTCCAGCGCGAGTCCGGTTTCGATCCGATCACACTGGACCAGCTCACCGACGCCGTCTCACAATTGACCGTCGAGTGATCCATCGGCTTCGTGCATCCATGACCCAAGAACCGTTCGATCCCTACACAGCCTGTCTCAACTTGCCCGGCGGCGAGCGCCCGTCGCACTATTACGAGCTGCTCGGGCTCGAACTCTTTTGCAGCCACCACGAACGCATCCATCAGGCAGTCCGCAAACAATTCCGCATCATCAAGCAGTACCACGACCACCCCGATCGTAACACCCGCGAGACGATCCAGGATATCATGAACACCATCGCCATCGCCCGCGTTGTGCTGACCGATCCCGACCAGAAAGAACAATACGATCTCGCGCTCGCAACGCGCCTCGATATCGACCGCGACGTCCATCTCGCCGCGAACGTCGCCGCGCCGCTGCCGGAATTCGAGGTCATGGTCGTCGCCGGACCCACGCGCGTCCGCAGCCGATTCGACCTCATCGAGGGAACGCGGTTCACCATCGGGTCCGACACACGCAACCTGCTGGCGATCGATGCCGGCCGCGCCGCCGAGCGCCACTGCGTGATCGGTCACAGCCAAGGCGAGTGGATCATCAAGCCAGTCCACCCGTCACTTCCCCTACGCGTGAACGACCACGACACCGACGAGTTCGTCCTGGCCCACGGTGACCGGATCGACATCGCGGGCTACCGGCTGGTGTTCGTTGCGCGGGACCGCCGCGTCGAAATCGAGACCGCCCACGCCGATGGTCCCCCTCCGCTGTCCCTCATCATCCTGAAGGGTCCCAGCATCCCCACGCCCGTGTTCAATATCCTGCCACTCCAGCACGTCGTCGTCGGCCACGGCGAATCCGCACTGTGGCAACTACCCGACCCGACCGTCTCCAGTCAGCACTGCGCGATCTCCTCCGCGGGCGATTACTGGGAAGTCGAAGACCTGGAGAGCACCAACGGCACGCGTGTCAACGATACCGCCATCACCCGACACCCCCTCCGTGACCGCGACGTCATCGCCATCGGCGGCTTCGACATCCTCGCCAGCCTGCGATTCTGACCGCACGCCCGACTACTACGGAGAGTGGGGGTCATTGATCATTGTCATTCCGAGCGCAGAGAGGAATCTTGCCGCACACTCGGCAAGATGCTCCGCGCTGCGCGGCATGACGTTCAACGGCTCGGGCTCCCCTTAGCGACTATCGGGATTGGACAGTCTCGATAATCCTCTTCAACTCGTCGCGCCGGAAGCACACAGCCATCCAAATGAGAATCCCCACGACGTACATCGCAGTCACTGAGAGGCAGAACACTTCGTTGGCGTAGTCCAGCATCGAGTGCCAGAATGGGGAAAGCTCGTAAAGCCGAATCGACTCCCGCGTCCCGAACTCGATCAGCAGACCGATCAGAACCCTAAGCAACACGTACAAGTTCACGAGGACCAAGCCCCAGCACAACGCGAACACCCGCCGACGCCACGCCAACGGCGTACCGAGAATCAAAGCCACCACGAGCGACGCCGGCGAATATCCCACGTAGCGCGAACTCAGAATCACAACCACGCCCCGCCGCGCTCCTCGCCGGGACAACACCATGGCGGTTTCCTTCTCACCTTCGGGCCTCGGATGCGGTTGGAACCGAACCACTCCCTCGCGACCGAACGAACCGAAAACCGCCCCGCTCACAGAGCGAAAAACCACGCCGTACCCGGAGGCGACCACAAACCACGCCGCCGTCAGCAGCCCATACGCTACCCCCACTCGCAAG
>JAJDDS010000606.1 GCA_029260195.1 Phycisphaerae bacterium | reverse complement strand
GTGACCGAGCAGGACGTCGAGCGGTTTTACGAAGCCAACAAGGACCGCTACGCGGACCCGGCGCAAGCGACGATCGCGCGCATTCTGTGTGACAGCGAGGAGACGGCGAGGGAGGTGCTGGCTGACGCGATCGCGGATTCAGATTTCGCGACGCTGGCGCGCGAGCGGTCGCTGGATGAGCGGACCAAGGACAAGGGCGGCGTGCTGACGAGTCCCGTTGTTGAGTCGGGGGAAGCGGTCCCGGGCGTGGGAAATCACGCCGAGCTGCACGCAGCCATTATGGCGGCGTCGCGTGGGACGGTCTTGGCGATTCCGTTCGAGAGTGACACGGGTTGGCACGTTGTGAAGGTGATGGAGCGGAAGGGCCGCGCGCAGCATGCGTTGGCGGATGTTCGCGAGGGCGTCGAGCGGGACGTGGCGGCGGCGCGGCAGGGAGAAGTGACGGACCAGTACATTCGCGAGCTGTTCGAGTCGCGGGGCGTGAAGTTCTATCCGAACGCGTTCGTGGGCGATCCGTCCGGCGATGAGGCGGGGAGCGAGTGATGCGTCGATGGGCCGTGTTAGAGCCGCGGGGTCCGCTGGTGGACGCGGATGCTGGTGGTGGCGCGCGTGTGCGGTTGGGGCGCAGTTTCGTTGCCGTGCTTGTCGCGATGGCGCTGGTTGGGGGATGCGCGCCGGAAGCGGGGGCGCCCGACGAGGAAGTTGATGCGACCGGTCCCGTCGTGAAGACGGCGGAGCGAGGTCCGGTGGTGATGACGGTGACGGTTGACAAGGGGGAGATCACGCTGGCGGAACGGCTGAGGCTGACGGTCGTGGTGACGGCGGAGGAGGGGGTCGATATCGAAATGCCCCGGTTCGGGGACCGCATGACCGATTTCGCGATTCGCGATTTCCGGGAGGCATCCGCGGAGCCGTTCGAGGGGGGGCGCCGATGGACACAAGAGTACGACCTGGATGTGTTTCTATCCGGGGATTACACGATCCCCGAGATGACCGCGATGTTCGTCGACGCGCGCGGCGGTGAGGACGAGAGAATCGAGGCTGGAGTGACGACGGACGAGTTTATGGTGACGGTGACGTCGCTGATGGAGGGTGAGTTCGATCCAACTGCCTATCGGGACATCAAGGGGCCGGTGGAGCTGCCGCGGGATCGGACGTGGGCTTGGGCATGGTGGGTCGGCGGTGGAATCGCTGGAACGGCGGCGTTCGTATTGCTGATAGTCTGGCTGGTTCGGCGGAGTCGGCGCGCGGCGCCGGAGATCGTCATCCCGGCGCACGAATGGGCGTTCGATCAGTTGCAGGCGCTCATCGAGGAGCAACTCGTTGAAAACGGAATGGTGCATGAGTTCTATTTCCGGCTGAGCATGATCGTGCGAGAGTACATCGAGCGGCGGTTTGATCTGACGGCTGCGGAGTGGACGACGGAGGAATTCCTCGTCGAGGTGCAGCGCAGTTTGAAGCTGCCTGTGGAATACCGTGGGATGCTGGGCAACTTCTTGATTGCCTGCGATAGGGTCAAATTTGCGATGCACGAGCCGCGGGCTACGGAGATCGAGCAAGCGTTCAACGCAGCCCGCGATTTCGTGGAAGAGTCAGCCGACCGTGGGTCGAGGCAGGTGGCTGCATGACGTGGCGGGAACCATGGATGTTATGTCTGCTGGCCCTGCCGATCACGATCTGGTGGCGGTGGATTCGGCGTACGCCGCATGCGGCTGTTCGGTTTTCGTCACTGGCGTGGTTGAAGCAGCGTGGGGGTAGCCTGCGGACGCGGGCGCGTCACGTGATCCCGCTGCTGCGGACGCTGGCGGTGGGGCTACTGGTTGTCTGCCTTGCCCGTCCCCAGCAGCCGAATCAGGAGACGCGGATTTTCTCGGAGGGCATTGCGATTCAGATGCTGGTCGACCGGTCGAGCAGCATGATGGCGATGGATTTCACGATCGACGGCCGGCAGGTGAATCGTCTGGAAGCCGTCAAGCGCGTGTTCAACGATTTTGTGATCGGGGACGGCGATTTGGACGGTCGGCCCGATGATCTGATCGGGATGATCTCGTTCGCCGGGTTCGCCGACAGCAAGTGCCCCTTGACGCTGGATCATTCGTTCCTGCTGGAGGCGTTGGATCAGACCGAGATTGTTACGCCGGAGGAGGGACGCGAGGAGGACGGGACGGCGATTGGGGATGCGATCGCGCTGTCGGTGGGGCGACTCGCGGAGCTCGACGTCCGGCGGAATGCGTCGTCCACGAGCAGGATCAAGAGTAAGATCATGATCCTGCTGACCGACGGCGAAAACAATCGCGGTGATTTCACGCCGGAGAAGGCGTCAACGCTGGCTGCGAACAAGGGAATCAAGATTTACACAATCGGCGCGGGGACGACGGGGTTCGCGCCGGTTCCGATGCGCGATCCGTTCGGCGTGACTGTGATGCGGCCGACACGTGTGTCGATCGATGAAGCCACGTTGAAACAGATCGCGTCGATCACCGGCGGACAGTACTGGCGGGCGAAGGATACGGCTTCGCTCCGCGAGATCTACGCGGAGATTGACGAGCTAGAGCGGACCGAGACGGAAGAGAAGCGGTACTTCCAGTACGCGGAGTTGGCGACCGAGTCGGTGCGGGGGTGGGGCGTGACGTGGCCGCCGATCTTGATGGTGGCGGCTGGGTTGCTGGCGTTGGAGGTTCTGCTCGTGAATACGCGGTTCCGGAAAGTGCCGTAGGAAGGCGAAAGGCGAACGTCGAAAGTCGAAAGTCGAA
>JAJDDS010000605.1 GCA_029260195.1 Phycisphaerae bacterium | reverse complement strand
CGTCCAGGGCAACAACTCGCGCAGCCGTCCGGTGAACTGCTCGATGTCACGCGGTTCGAGCAGCGACGGAGTTCCTCCGCCGAAGTAGACGAACGACGGTCGCCGCCCAGACAATGCGGGCATTTCCCGATAGAGACTCAGTTCTCGGATGACCGCTTCGAGGTACTCGCCGACACGCGCCGGGGGTGGATCCGCGTACGAGAGGTAGTAGCAGTAGTGACAGCGCTTGGCACAGAATGGAACGTGGACGTACAGCCCCAGCGGCGTGTCGTCGTCCTCCGATCGGTGCACCGCGAGCGCTTCCCGGACACGATGGATAGCGCCGTCGTTCCAAGTCGAGAACGGCGGATAGGTTGAGACGAAGTAGCTGCCGTGAACCGGCTCGTCGCCCTCGGGGGAGGGCGTCGCGTCGGGTTGGCCACAATCGACTGCCATCAAGTCACGCCAACTGTCGATCGCCCGCGTCCGCGGTGGCGCGCTTCCGGTAACGCTGAAGACCGAGAATCGCCGCCCCGTAAGCCACGACGTGCGACGGAAACTCCGGGATGTGAACCGTACCACCGTACGTCGCCCGGCAGGCCTCGACCATGCCCTCCTGCAAAGCCACACCGCCGATGAAGACCACGGACCCGTCGTAACCGACAAGTTTGAGCTGGCTCAAGGCGCGTTCAGCCAGTGAATCGTGAGCGCCGCGGATGATGTCCGGCACGGTTTTCCCCTCGGAAACATGATTGATGATCTCCGACTCCGCCAGCACCGCGCAGACACTGCTGATCGGCTGGGGGTTCTCGGCCTGGAGAGAGACCCTGCCAATGTCCTCCAGTTCGACCTCCAGATAACGGCATATTCGCTGTAAGAACCCGCCGCTGCCCGCCGCACATTTCTCGTTCGTCCGAAATGACTTAACTCTCCCGCCGTCGCGCAGGGAGATTGCGCGCGTGCTCTGAGCTCCCATATCGAGCACGAATCGACTGTCCGGGAAGAGCGTGTACGCGCCGCGGGCGCCACAGGTCATTTCGGTGATCTGAATGTCGCGTTGGCTTAGGCTGTAGCGGCCCAAACCGGTTGAGGCGATGTAATCGATCTCGTCAATTCGAAGCCCCGCCTCTTCGCACGCAGCCCCGATGGACGTGGCTGCGACGAGGTCGAAGTCAGCCTGCGTTCGGGCGATGCCCCGGCCGACGATGTTGGATTGATCATCGATGACGACCGTCTTGGTCGCCCCGCTCCCGAGGTCAACTCCGGCTAAGTATGGCACTGTTACGCTCCTATCGCTTTCATCGTTTACTCATCGACCCAGACGGCCGGCTCCTTCGAAACCTGGCCCGCGTCGCGTTCAGCCGCAAAGACGTGGTCCAGGGCGAACAGTGCGGCGCCGATGGCTCCGATGAACTGGGAATCCGGGCTAATGTTGAGTTCAGTTTGCAGTTTCCCCTCCAGCGCGCGGACCATGCCGATATTCCTGGCAACGCCGCCGGTGAAGGTGACTTCATCATCCATGCTGACGCGGCGAACCAAGCCGATCGTCCTCGAGGCAATGGCTTCGTGGACGCCGGCAAGTATGTCTTCCATCTTCTTCTTTTGGGCGAGGTGACTGAGAATGTCCGACTCGACGAAGACCGTGCAGACGCTCGTAAGGCGGATCGGCTTGGTCCCTCGCAGTGAGATTTCTCCGATCTCGTCGAGCGAAAGTCCCAGAACGTCCGCAGCCCCGGCGAGGAATCGTCCCGTCCCGGCCGCACACTTGTCGTTCATGCAAAAGTCGAGAACGTCACCCTCGGGACCGACCTTGATGGCTTTGGTGTCCTGCCCACCCATGTCAATCACCGTGCGCGTCATCGGGAACAGCATTTGCGCCCCCCGGGCGTGACAGGAGATTTCCGTGACCTGCGTGTCCCCGGCTTCGATCTTGTATCGACCGTAACCGGTTCCGACGACGAAGCCCACATCCGCGCGGTCGACACTGGACTCCGCCAGAATGCCGTCCAGGGCGCGCTGTCCGGCGCGCACAACGTTGGCGCCGGTGTCGATGAGGGTCCGGGCGACGACGGCCCGGGCGGGGTCGATAAGCACCGCCTTGGTCTGCGTGCTTCCGACGTCAATGCCTGCTGCGTACTTCATGCCTATCCCTTTCTTTGTGCCGGTCACTTGCGCTCGCGGCTCGCGATGCTCGTCGTCATGTTCACGCCTGCGCGGGCGCGGGTTCGCCCTCCCGGATTCGCTTGTACTGCAACGATTCGAAGAATGCGTCGATGCGGTTCTTCATCTGGGCCTCCGAGTAATAACGAGGATCTTCCAGATCCGACTCGACCATCAGCGTGGGTACGCCCAGTTCCTTGGCGAAGTACTCGCGCATGTCACCTTGGCCGGCTGAGAAGAGACGACAGCTCTTGATGCTGTGGATCACCAGCGCGTCCGCGTTCCAGTCCTCGATGTATGTCTTGATTTGCTTGTAGCGATCCAGCATCGATCGATTGCACAGATTGTGCATGATCATCTGTTCGGCGATGCTCTCGAGTGGATTCTTCGGATCATGCCGGAATCCGAACTCCCAAGTGCCGCCGACCGTCGAGTACGTGCTCTGCACCGCCACCGCACCCCAATTCTCGAAAAGGTTGCGGAAATTGCGGTAGTAGGGATACGGAGGGGGGCCTTCGATGACCGTGCGGAATCGCTCGTCCGAGGTCACGCCCATGCCCTTGGCCACCATCTGCTCGTAGCGCTCGACCACGGCGTCAAAAAAGTCGGCCGCCTCCCTGGTCCCCCGAAGGGCATTGATCGGCCCCATCATGTTGATGCTGTCGAAATAGGAGTCGAACGGCGCCGGGCGTCGCTTGCACAACTCCTTGGCCCGACTCCATCCCTCCTCGGCCCGCGCCGAGTAAGCGAGGATCTCACGCAACCTGTCGATGTCGAATTTCTTGCCGGTCAGCGTCTCGCATTCTTTGATCAGCTCATTGAGTTGGCAGAGGACGTATTTCACATCGTCCTGGGACGGCACACCGTCGCGCACGAAGGGAATATCGAGCATGATCATCGGGACTTTCAGCATCTCCCGGCAGTGCTCAAACCACTTGATATAGACATTGCAGCCGACGAAGTTGCACACAATCACGGACGGTTTGGGAATGTTGCCATCCGGGCCAACGCCTCCACACATCGTAAACCCGATGTCCGCCTTGACGTAGGCGCAGTTGTCCGATGCGTATCCGATTTCCTCGCTCTTGATGATGTAGGGAAGAGACTTCTTGCGAATGGCAAGTTGCAGCGCGTTGATCTCCGGAAATACCGGGAGAATATCAAAGCACCGCAGGATCTCGACGCAGTTTCCGCTAATCATCAAATAGGCTGACGGTACGGACGTCTGCGTGGCATCTTTCAGCTCAGCCATCCAGTCCGTCATGATATTGCGGGAGAGTTCGTGGATCTCACCGCGGTAGTCTTTGTCGTCGGCGACTTCTGTTCGCATGGGCCGCTGCCTTTCGAGAGGTTGAAGTTGTCCGTTATTCGTTGTCAGTGCTCAGTTTGGAGATTCCGCCCTCTACCATTTCTGTCGTTTCATCAGTCAAACAGCATGGACTCCGCGAAGGTCTCGACTTCGCTGCGGGCGGATTCGAAGGTCCACATCTTTTCCTCGAATTCCAGTTTCAGATGGGCGATGTCCTTCTCTTCGAGCTTCATGCGGAACAGTACGTAGTCGAGCAGCGCGGGTTCGCAGAACTTCGCCGGGGCAAAGATGACGGCGTCGGCGCCGCAGGAGGTCATTCGCTCGACCAACGCATCCGAGCGCGGTTTGTCCCGATCGTGTCGCACCGACGTGTAGGAACTGCGGGACACATAAGCGTCCGCCAAAGCAGCCGTCGGGCTTCCGTTCGCCCGAACGTCGTCACTGAAGAGCCGCCAGCCGATGGCCATGTCGTCATTCTTGACTTGACACCCCGCCGACTCGATCACCTCGATCAGTCCCAGCGGCGGCTGCTCGCAGAAGGCGCCTTCGATCACGACATTGACACTGTCGCGCTCATGGGCTTCCCGCGCCTTGACGAGCTCGACAAGCGGCGTCAGCAGCTCGACGAACTGTTCCGGCATCATCTGGGTGCCAGCCTGTACGACGGCGCAGAGTTCCGCCGTCGTGATCGAACCGGGCCGATCCTCGCGCTCCTGGTAGAGCGCCCGGACCAGGGAGCGCACCTTGTTGTAGAGTTCCAGACTATCGCGGATGGCGTCGTCGGTGATCGGCCGCCCCAGGTGTTTCGAGAGGTTGTTGCGAAAGCGCTCGAACTCCGCCCGCGTAAACTCCAGCGTTGCCGCACTGTTCATGTTCTGCGGCAGGTGCATGTACTCAATGTAGAGGTCGGGAGCGTTGCGCTCGACCAGGCTGGCTAGGTTGCGCGCCACGTCGCAGATCGAGCTGAAGACCGCCCCGGTGAAGTCCTTCATCTCGCCGCGCATGAACAGTTCGAGCGTGCTCTTGGCGATCGAGCAGATGAACGACTGAAACCGCGAGTCCGCGTGCGAAATCTCCACCTTGTTCCCCGCCCCGAACATCCCCAGCGGCATCAAATGTGCAGCGTGGATGATCTCGGCCGGTGCATAGACCGGAAAGACCGCGAACCCCCCGACGTTTGGATGCTTCTCACGGGCTTTCGCCAGTGCTTGGCTTGGGAGAAGGTCGAGCACGTCGTGGCACTGTTGAATGATTTGTTCGATGGACACTAAACTATCTCCGATGTAGCGCCACCCCCTGTGGGTGGCGTTGTGGTCGCGGGTTCCTCTTCGGTCGCGCCGTTCTCGGCGGGGTATGACCAGCCCGGAAGCTCGGTGTCGGCGCACGAATAATTCATCTTGGGCAGCTTCGCGCCGCGATCGAGCAACGCCAGCAAACCGGTACTGATAAACGGGTTCTTCTCCGGGTTGAACGTCTCACCAGTCTCCTTGGCCAGAGCCTCATCGTCGGCCACGCGAGACAGTTCTTGCTTGAACAACGCGCGCGAGTATGGAGCGTCCTTCGCCATGTTGCGCGCTCGCTCATACGCGTGACGCAACCCTTCCAACTCGTCATCAAACACCGCGTTCGACAGACCCACCTGATACGCGCGATCGGCTGTTATTCCCTGATCGAATATCTCGAAAACGACCGAGTCGCCCATCCCCAGACGTTTCAGTTCACCGGCAGCCCCGAACCCGGCGAGAATGGCGTAATCCAGTTCGGGCTGGTTGTAGTTGTTCTTCTGCTGCCAGCTCGCCCGTCGCTCGACGGAGTCGAACACGAATCCGTGCGTCCGCACGTCGTAACGCAGATCCAGAAAATAGCTAAACTCCGCGCCGCCGCCCCACTTCTCGCCGAACACGCCGATCGATGCCACGGGGCTCGTCTGCAACTGACGAAACAGACCGACCGCGTTGCGACTGGAAAGGGCGGCCTCCTCCTCGGAAAGCGGCACGTAGCCCTTCTCCCGAACATACCAGCCACGGTTGAATTCACGGGCGTCCGCACCCAGCATCCGCATCTCGCAGCCCGCGGCGCTGAACATCACCGCCCCGCACGCGCCCTCGCGATGCATGGCGAAGACCCGGCTGAATGCGTGGGCAAGTTGATCGACATTCGCGTGATTGAACACGTTTCCGCGCAGCGGACTGTTGAACACGATTGAGGCTACGCGGTCGCGTGGCGAGGGTGCATGGAACTTAAGATCGGGATAGCACCCCACGTACCTGCCCGTGTCGACGTTGAGTTCCGCGACCGGCGTCCGGTAGAACTTACCATACCCCAGCAACCGCGTGATGTTCCGCTGTTTCATCTCGTGCAGCAGGCAGGGCTTCCCCTTGCGGGGTCCGGTTCGTCCGTCGATGTCGAGCATCTCAGCCACACGCGGATCGTCGGAATTCTCGTCTTGGGCGCGACGGACGAGGTCGCAAAGCCCGTCGATCCCAAGATCGGCGACGAACGCATCGACCAACTCGACCAACCCAACCTTGAACCGCAGACCGGCGCGCGTCGCAATATTGATCTGCCCCGGCGTGGCGATGCGTTCCTGGATCATGTCGAGCGCGTAAAGACAGATCGGCAATGCGTAGCGGCGAAAGGCTCGTCCGCCGGCATCGCCCGCGAGCGCGACGTGAATCAGCGAATCGGTGCTCTTGACCTTCCCCGCCCGGCTGTCGCGCTCCGCCGCCTCGAAATAGGATCCGAACTCATCGCGCGAGATCTCTCCGATCGCCTGATAGTCGCCGCTCGCGGGATCGAATACGCCCTCAGGTTTCGGACGACCGTTCGTGCTCCACGCGTAGAATCCCTTCCGACTTGCAGTCGCGACGCCGATGTGCCCCGACTTCTCCAACCTCGCGATCCAGTCAGGATAGTGCGCGCCGTCGCGGTCGTACAACCCACGAAGACGATCCGTCTTGGGCAACGCCTGCCCCAAATGGCGCGACGATTCCGTGTACGGCATGTGCCCGGTCTGATCCAGCACCGAGAATGGGTTGGCTGTGAACAGATCCCAGAGCCCACCAAGCTGCACAATGTCCTTCGACGTTTTCACGTCCCAAGAGATGCCCGCCCCCATCGCTTGAAAGATCGGGTCGGTGATGTACCCGTGGTGATCGACCGACATCGCGATCACCGTCTTCTCGAGAATCTGATCCGCGAAAACCCGGCCGAACGTGAATGTCTCGTCCGACGTGTGCGTACTGCGCATCACGTCGATGAGCCGGTTGGCGTCGAACGGGAAGTACCCGTGTACGGTCAGAAACTTCTCGCGGAACGCATCGGACTTGAACAGTACCGCCAACTCTCCGGTCGTATGCGACGACGTGTTTGAGAACACCGCCGCCAGGCGCTCAGCATCCACATTTTGTTCAATCAGCTCGAAGATTTTGGCCTTGATGTCGCCGCGCTCCGTGGCGATTTCCCAGACGACGTCCGCCCCAGCAAGCGCTTTGTAGTCCTCCGTATATGTGACGCGCCCGGTCCGCGCCGCCGCGTCTTCCTCGCGAAGGCGCCCGCCGCGGACCTGCTTCTCCCATCGCTGGACAAGAGCCTGCTCGGCGCCGTTCAGCGCCTCCGCGCTGACATCCAGAAAAATGAGATCGAAGTCGGTCTTCTGCAGAAGATCGACCGCGATGCCCTGCCCCATCGTACCAGCCCCGATCAATGCGACCCGACGAACGTCGTTCACGCGACGGACCGCTGATTCGGTCGATGGATCACCGTATGCGAATGCCTTTTTCATGGGATTAAGTCCTGTCACTCCAAAAACGTGTTCGAGGAGCGTTATGCGCCATCAGAGCCGCGCCGTAACGGACCGGACGGCAGCCACCGCCGCGTCTATGCCTTCTGCATCTCCCGTTGATGAATGTCGATGACATCCGGGCTCGGATGATCTGAAAACAACACATTGATCTTGTCCGCGTATCGATTCATCACGGCTTTGCGAACGATCTTGCCGGACGGCGTCAGTTCACCGTCCGCCAGCGTCAGTTGCCCCTCGACCAGCACCACTCGGCGGAGACGCTGATACTTCACCTCGATCATCGGATTGATCCGTTCGATCTCGGTGGCGAACAGCTCCCGCGTCGCCGGATGATCCAGCAATCCCTCCGCCGCGATCCCTCTACCCGCCGCCCATTCGCGCAGGCGACTGGCGTCGGGATAGATCAACGCCGACACAAAGTCTTTCCCGCTTCCGATGGCGAGTGCCAACCCGACGTAAGGTGATTCGTTAACCAGCACGTTTTCGATCCGCTGCGGGTGGACCTTCTCACCGGTTGTCAGTTTGAACGCGCCGTCTTTGCGACCGATGATCCGCAGACCGGACTGCGTGAACTCGCCAAGATCGCCTGAGTGGAACCAGCCATTCTCGTCAATCACCCGGGCCGTCGCGTCCTCATCGTCGTGATACCCGCTCATCACATTGGGGCCCTTGACCAGAATCTCCTGGTCCGCGTCAATCCGCACGGTCGACCCAGGAATCGGGAACCCGACGTAACCGCTCCGCCACGCACGGTCCTTCGTCGTGATCGTGACCGCCGGGGATGTCTCGGTCAGCCCCCACCCCTCCAGCACCGGAATTTCACGCTCGCGATACGCCGCTTCAACGTTCGCCGGCAACGGAGCGCCGGCTGTAAATACGAACCGAAGCCGATCCCCCAGTATCCGGCTACCCACCGCGCCATCCTCGCGACAGCGGGTTACCAATTGATCGTGAACCCGCGGAACGCTGAAGAAAATCGTCGGCCTGAACGCCAACCAATTCTTGACCATTCGATCGAGGTTCCGTCCGCGCGAATCGTCGAGGCAAAACTCGGTGCCCATGTAAAGCGACATGAATCGCTCGCAAAGCCCGCCAAAGCTGTGATGCCAAGGCAGGTAGCTCATGAACACGTCCTTCTCGCTCACGTCCCAAATGATCGAAAACGCCTTCTGTTGCGATATCAGATTCCGATGCGACAAACGCACACCCTTCGGCGGACCCGTCGTCCCGGATGTGTACATCACCATGCACATCTCGTCCGGTCCGACCCCTTCGATCCGCGCATCAAGCTGATCCGCCGGCGCCCCGCCCTCGCACGTTAACGACGCGAAGTCCGTCGCGCCCCACGCCTCAGCCGAGGCGCCGAAGTCCATGCAGAAGTACTCGTTGATCCACGGGTGGCGATCTTTCTCAATCTTCTCAAGCTGGTGCGCGCCGGATGTCACCACGAATCGTGGCCGCGAGTGTCCGAGCACATAGGCGACCTGCGGTCCCGGATACCCCGCGAAAATCGGAACCGTCACCGCGCCGATTGACATCGCCGCCATTTCGAATGCGAACATCTCCGGACGATTCTCTGACAGCATCGCGATGCGGTTTCCGGGCTGAACGTCGAGTTCGATGAGATGGCGCGCGATACGCCATGTCGTGTCCGCGAATTCGTCGAATGTCCATTCGCACATCTCATCGCCCGCGCGCGTTCGGATGTACGTCCGGTCACCCCACCGACCCGCACGATCCCGCAGCAGCACGCCGAACGACGATTCGTAATCGCCCAGCGTTTGCGGATGCGTGTGCTCCTCGCCGACCCGACGTATGCCGATGCGCTCATCCAGCGCGTGCGCCGTCGTCTGACAGTACGCCAGACAAGAATCACGCAGCAACTGCTTCGTCAGCGTGAACCGCTCGTCCGGAGGCTTGTGGGAGTACTCCACGCTCATCGGATCGATCCCTGCCCGCCGTTTGACCAAGTGAGCCGCGACAAAATACACGATATTCGTCGCCAACTCCTTGATGTGCGAACAGCCGACCCGGCCGCCGACACGGCGACCGATCTCGTTCAGAACACCGCGCTCGATACGCAACCCGACCAGTCGTTCAGCCACCGTCTCGACTTCGCGGCATACCGGAAACGGCACGCGAACCATGTCCAGACGGCTGCTGGTGATCTGCTCATCCGGCAGATAGATGTTGCACTCGAGCTTGATCAGGTGCTCGTCGTCGAGCATCGTGCCGACCAGCAACATCTCGTCTGGACTGACCTCGAAGGCTTCGACGCTCATGTTCCGCTGTGCGGTCAATTTCATTTTGCCGGACCTCCCACAGGAGCCGTTGGATTTCTGGTCACGAAAACGAATCGCCCTCGCCAGGGACTCGGCCACCCCAAGCTTCAGGGACTTGAAAAACTTTTCCTCGTCCTTCAATCCTGCGTTGGCTGCGTAGCGACAAAGCGGCGTCAAAATCCACTCTTCATTTGAAAAGAGCTTCACACCACTCAGCCCCCTCGATAGCGCGTCCCCGAACTGTTTGAGCGAACTGGTGACATGCCCCGCGAACGATAAAATCGTGGCTCGATGCTTACCCCAAATGTCCTCGTACTTCGCGTCGGGCGGATACGCCCCCGCGCTCATCCCCACCTTGAACACGCTCTCAGTGACCTTACGAACGAATTCCGCCTTGCTCGGGTCCTTGCAGAGATCACCCATACGCAAGTCGATCAGCGACCCGTCCCGTTTCACCGTGTGGATCAATCCGCCGACGTTCAGCACCGCCGAGATCATGGCTTTGTCGAACTCGACCCGCGTCCCGGGAACGCCGCGAGCATGCTTGTACGGGTAACCGTGCGCGGTCAGGATTCGCTCGACACGACCACGCTCGAAGTCGCCACCGCCCGCGAAAACCAACGACCCCTTCTTCTCCAGAATGTACACCGTGTCCGCGCCCATCCCGCGCCGACCCCCCGCTTGAAGCGAGACCCCGCGAACCATCCGGTCCAACAACGCAGCCGTCATCTCCTCCGTCACACCCGGCAACCGCCGCATCAACAGCGATTCCTGCAACTGCTCCTCGTACGTATCGAGCGTCTGCTCGGCTAGGATTCCATTCGGCAGTATCAGCAGAATCGGCACGTGCCCGTGGATATCCGCCATCGACCGCAACCGACCCCGCTCCGCCAGGTTCTCAAGAAAACGGGTCAACTCGCCGGTCAGCAGACTGAGTTGATCCGGGTTGCAGCAGATGAACAGCAGTTCCGGCAGCGCGTCCAACGCGTCCGCCTCCAACAGGTTCGCGAATATCCGATTCCGAAGCGACACGGAGCTAACCTTGCCATCCTCCAGCAACTTAAGCGCACCAGCCTGCTTCAGCACGTCCGTGATCCCGTCGCCGCCACGCCCAATCAGGCACTCCGCCTGCGTATGCACGAAGAAACTCACGCCCAGCGCACCGGGTGGATGAACTCCAAGCTCGCCACCGCGTACGCTCATCGATCACACTCCGATCTCGTCCGACTCAAATCCGTCCCACTCTCGCCGGCGAGCGTCACCTCGCGCGTCAATGCCAGCAAAGCAGCCCCGTAAGCGCCAGCGTGCTGCGGCATCGCGGGAAGCAGAACCTCCGTTTCCAGCGCCTCTTTCAATGCGCGAACCATCGCCCCACAATGAGCAGCCACACCGCCCGTAACTGCCACTGGACCGTTCCGAACTGCCATCATCTCCGTCACACGCGCCGCGATCGAACGAAACATCCCCATCGAGATGTCCTCCCGCGGCTCGCCAGCCTTCACCCGCTCGAGCACCTCCGTCCCCGCAAACACCGTGCAGTAGCTATTCACCACTGTCGGCGCCGTCGAACGCATCGCCAGTTCATCAATCTCCTTCAGCGAAACACCTAGTTTCAGTGCGATCGACTCCAGAAACGTCCCGGTACCCGCCGCACACTTGGCGTTCATCCGGTAGTCCGCCATGTTCCCGTGCTCGTTGAGGCGAATGACCTTCGTGTCCTGACCGCCGACATCGACGATGTGTCGAACCTTCGGATACCACTCCCGCGCGCCACGCGCGTGACACGTGATTTCCGTCACGTGGCGGTCCGCAATCGGCACGCGCTCGCGACCGTAGCCCGTCGAAACACAGGCTGCCACCGAGTCACGCGTCCCCTTCGCAAGCCGCAACGACTGATCGAGCGCCTGTTCCGCCGATTCCGCGAAATCAAACCCCGACGGAACCACGTCGTGTCCCACCAGTTCCCCGTCCTCGCGCAGCACCACGCACTTCGTCGCCGACGAACCCACATCGATGCCAACAAACAACCGCGCGCTCATCAGCCACACCCCTCAAGCTGCTCGACCAACGCCTCGATGTTCGTCATGCTCTGCGCTGTCGAGAAAAATCGCACGTCGCTCAGATCACCGTCCAAAACGAGCACCGGAATCCCCAACTGCTCCCGCAACCGCTGAGCCATCCC
>JAJDDS010000604.1 GCA_029260195.1 Phycisphaerae bacterium | reverse complement strand
GAAACATGCGTAACCGTCCTTGACAAACCGGCGTGATCTTGTTCCGTCAACCCAGAATCACCCGCACGCGGCGCACCGCAAGCCCAAAAACGCCAGAAGTTTTTACGAGGGAATCAAGCCATGGCAGCCTTCCTTTCCGGGCCCCCGAGGGGGCCGCGTCGAGGTTACCAAAGGCTGCCTCTGCTTCACTGACGGGCTGCTTACGGCGGGCTGACATTGGACAAAACATTTACATTTTGCCGCCGGCGCCCGTAAAACGGAAAAAGCAGAGACGCCTAAGTGGCTGTCTCTGCTGGACTTACGTCATTAGCGGGGGCTGGACTCGAACCAGCGACCTCCGGGTTATGAGCCCGACGAGCTGCCAACTGCTCTACCCCGCAATCGTAGGACGGGGAGGCTACGGCCCAACGCGACGGCTGTCAACCCGCTTGCAATCAACACCCTCGGATGGTACAGCCAACGGCACGCCAGCGAAGACCGCACAGCGGTTCCAGCGGCGGCAACATGGGTTGCGAGGCGAGGTGGGCACCGGTCGGGGGGTGCCGGACAGGCGACTCAAGGGCATTTCATGCTGAAACTAATCGCTGTCACGAAAGCCTTCGGCTCGACCGTGGCGGTCCAGGGCACTGACCTTGATATCCCACCCGCCACCACAACCGTCCTCATCGGCCCCAGCGGATGCGGCAAGTCCACGCTCCTGCGTCTCATGATCGGCATGATTGCCCCCGACCGCGGCACGGTCTCATTCGAGGGCGAGTCGATCACCACCGCAAGCGTCCGCACGTTGCGACACCGCATGGGCTACGTCATCCAGGACGGCGGCTTGTTCCCGCATCTGACCGCCCGCGCCAACGTCAGCCTCGCCGCCCGGCACCTCGGCTGGACCACCGAGCGCACAGACACCCGCACCCGGGACCTAGCCGACCTCACCCGCTTCCCCATCGACGGCCTCGACCGCTACCCGGTTCAACTCTCGGGCGGACAGCGCCAGCGCGTCTGCCTCATGCGCGCCCTCATGCTCGAACCGCACGTCCTCCTCCTCGACGAACCGCTCGGCGCCCTCGACCCCATGATCCGCGCGGACTTGCAGGCCGACCTCAAACAAGTCTTCCAAACACTCAAGACTACCGTCGTCATGGTCACCCACGACATCGGCGAAGCCGGCTTCTTCGGTCACAACATCGTCCTGATGCGCGAAGGACGCATCATCCAAACCGGAACCCTTGAGACCCTCGTACGCCAACCGGCTGACCCGTTCGTCGCGCGGTTCATTAACGCGCAACGCAGCCCCCTCGAATCGATCGGGTGTGCCACGTGATGACACTTCGATGGCCGGCTGCGATCTTCATCTTCATCGTCGTCATGGCGGATCGAGCGTGGGCCGACGCTCCGCGGGTCACGGTCGGTTCCAAGAAGTTCACCGAGTCGGTCATCCTCGGCGAGATGATGGGACACCTCGCCACCGCCGCCGGCGCGGAGGCGGCTCATCGTCGCGAGTTGGGCGGTACGCGCGTGCTCTGGAACGCTTTGTGCTCGGGCGATCTCGACGCTTACCCTGAATACACTGGCACTATCACGGAGGAGATCTTCGCGGGGCGGCGTTTCGACGACAAAGCGAGTCTGCGCGCCGCGCTGTCCGCCGTGGGCATGCGGATGACTGAGCCGCTCGGCTTCAACAATACTTACGCTCTGGGTCTCAACAAGAGCACCGCCTCGCGGCTAAACCTCAGCACCATTTCAGATCTCCGCGACCACGCGGATCTACGGTTCGGCTTCACCGCCGAGTTCATCGACCGCGCGGACGGCTGGCCGAGTCTGCGCGACGCGTACCGCCTGCCCCAATCGGACGTCCGCGCCCTGGACCACGACCTCGCCTACCGCGGCCTGGAAAGCGGCTCGCTGGACGTGATCGATCTCTACTCGACCGACGCGGAGATCCGCTACTACGACCTGTTCATCCTCCGTGACGATCTGCGACACTTCGCCGTGTACAACGCCGTGGTTCTGTACCGTGACGACCTCGCGTTGCGCGCGCCCGGGGTCGTTGCCGCGCTGCTGGCACTTCAAGGGCGCATCAGCGCCGCCGACATGACCGGTATGAACGCCCGCGCCAAGCTCGACCGAGTCCCCGAATCCACAGTTGCCGCCGACTTTCTCAACGAGACCCTCGATACGCACGTCCGTTCCAACGCCGAGACAGTCGCTGGCCGAATTTGGCGCACGACGAAGGACCACCTCCTGCTCGTCGGCGTGTCGCTGTCCGCCGCGATTCTCGTCGCCGTTCCGCTGGGTGTCATCGCCGCGAAGCGGCGCAAGCTCGCCCAGCCGATCCTGGCTGTCACCGGAATCATCCAGACCATCCCGTCGCTCGCCCTGCTCGTCCTGCTCATCGAAATCATGTCGCCCTTGCGTGCGCTGGGTATCGAAACGCTCGGCGCCCCACCCGCGATCGTCGCTCTCTTTCTCTACAGCCTGCTCCCCATCGTGCGCAATACGTACGCGGGCCTGCACGACATTCCGATCCACATCAGAGAGTCTGCGACGGCACTTGGTCTGACGCCCGCCGCCGAATTGTGGTACGTCGAATTGCCGATGGCTTCTCGGTCCATCCTCGCCGGCGTCAAGACGTCAGCCGTCATCAACGTCGGTTTCGCGACGCTCGGCGCGCTGATCGGCGCCGGTGGTTACGGTGAACCGATCCTCAGCGGCATTCGTCTTGCGGACTCCGCGCTGATTCTGCAGGGCGCCCTCCCCGCAGCCGGGCTTTCGCTGATCGCACAAGGCATTTTCGAGCTGGCTGAACGCATCTGCGTGCCCAAGGGGCTGCGTCTCAAGCCAGTCGATTGAGAGACGATGGTGCGCGCAAACGCCAAGTCCTCGCGGCGAACGTAGCCCCTTGCGGTTTCCCTTCGACATCGCAATCCCACGACAAAAACGCCGACCAGGCCACGCAATCACCGCAATCAAGATCCTTCTTGACAGGCATCGCGCGGTCGGGCAAGATGGAACGCAGCAAAACAACCCGCCTTCGCGTTCCGCCTTTCAACGTAACTACCAGCGGTCAACCGGCTCCGGCGCACCCGGCTATGGTCACAAGGCGTCACGTTTTGACGTGGGATCGAGCGGGTGGAATACATCGACGCCCGAGCGCCGGTTTTGCGAAGGTCCGAGAACGATCCGCAAACGCGTCGTCGGCGTGGGGCAAGGTTGCGAGAACGGCGAGAGCGCCCTTTTGGAGCGATCGAAACATGCGGACCACACCCACGGCCGCTACCATCCCAGCCGTCGACGGAGAACCGCTCGACGATCGCTATCATCGCATCCGTCGAATCACAGAAGCCCTCTGCACACCGCTTCAGGCTGAGGACTGCGTTGTGCAGACCATGGCCAACGTCAGCCCCACCAAATGGCACCTCGCCCATACGACCTGGTTTTTCGAAACCTTTGTCCTTGCGAACGTCCTGCCCGACTATCGCGTCTACCACCCCAAGTTTCGCTACCTGTTCAATTCCTACTACAACGCCGTGGGCGAGCAATTCCCCCGGCCCGAGCGCGGCTGGCTCACCCGCCCCGGTATCGACGAAATCCGAAAGTACCGCGGGCACGTCGACGAACACGTGCGCGAACTCCTCGCGACCGCCGCCCCCACAACGCTGCACACATTCACGCCTCTCATCGAACTCGGCTTGCGACATGAACAACAGCACCAGGAACTCATCCTCACCGACATCAAGCACGTGTTCTCTTGCAGCCCGCTCGATCCCGTTTATCGCGACCGTCCCGTCGACGAGCCGATCGACGCGTCACCGGCGCGATGGCATCGGTACTCCGGCGGCATGCACCGCATCGGACACGACGGCACCGGATTCGCCTACGACAACGAGAGACCGCGACATGAAACATACGTTCGCTCATTCGACCTCGCCTCCAGGCTGGTCACCAACGGCGAATACCGCGCGTTCATCGACGACGGCGGTTATGAAAGACCCGCGCACTGGTTCTCCGACGGCTGGCACGCCGTCCAGAGCAACGGCTGGAAAGCACCTCTCTACTGGCGAAACGACGGCGATCGCCCAACCGCCATGACCCTCGCGGGGCCGAGACCGATCAACGAGGCTGAACCCGTCTGCCATGTCAGCTACTACGAAGCGGACGCCTACGCCCGATGGGCCGGCGTCAGGCTCCCCACCGAGACCGAATGGGAGATCGCGGCTGACACACGCCCCATCGAGGGCAACTTCGTCGAAGTCGGAAGACTGCACCCCGCGCCCACATCGAGCGACACCGGGGCCCCCTCGCAGATGTTCGGCGACGTGTGGGAATGGACCGCCAGTCCCTACATCGCCTACCCCGGTTACCGTCCCCCCCAGGACGCCACCGGCGAGTACAACGCCAAGTTCATGTGCAATCAGATCGTCCTGCGCGGTGGATCCTGCGTCACCCCCCGCGATTCGATACGAAGTACCTACCGGAATTTCTTCCAGCCCGACGCTCGCTGGCAGTTCTCCGGAATCCGACTGGCAAGGGATCTCACATGAAACGCATGGCCGCGCCCATTGAGTTGCACGATCAGGAACCCACCGACGACGACTTCCTCGCCGACATCGTCTCCGGGCTTCGTAACGAGCAGAAAACGACGCCCTCCAAGTACCTCTACGACCGGCGCGGATCACAGTTGTTCGATCAGATCTGCGAACTACCCGAGTACTATCCTACACGAACCGAGATCGCGATCATGCGCCGATACGCGGGCGAGATGGCTGAATTGTGCGGACCCGATCGCCTCCTCTTCGAATACGGCAGCGGAAGCAGCACCAAAACGCCCATCCTCCTCGATGCGCTGGAAGGCCCCGCTGCCTACGCGCCCATCGACATCTCTCGCGAGCACCTGATCAACGCCGCAGCCGCCATCGCCGATCGCTACCCGACCCTCAATGTGATGCCCATCTGCGCCGACTTCACCGTCCCGTTCGACCTGCCCGAATTCGCACTGCCCGACGCCCGTCACATTGTCTACTTCCCCGGCTCCACCGTGGGCAATTTCACCCTCGCGAAAGCCGCTGACTGCCTCAAGAGCATCGCGCAACTGTGCGACTACGACGGCGGTGTCCTCATTGGCGTCGATCTTATTAAAGACCCTGCCATCCTCCGCGCAGCTTACAACGATGCCCAGGGCGTGACCGCCGCGTTCAACCTCAACCTTCTCAGACGCATCAACCGCGAACTCGGTTCCGACTTCAATCTCGACGCATTTCGCCACCTTGCTGTCTTCAACACCAAAGGAAGCCGCATGGAAATGCGCCTCGAAAGCCTCGCCGACCAGACGGTCGCACTCAACGGCGACAGGATTCACTTCGCCAAGGGCGAGACCATCCACACCGAGAACTCCCATAAATATAGCTTCGAGTCATTTCGCCAGATCGCGGCCACCGCCGGCCTTAGTGTCCAGAAGGTCTGGACAGACCCCGACCGCCTGTTCAGCGTCCAATA